>CAYTER010000064.1:0-2957 GCA_964436815.1 uncultured Syntrophomonadaceae bacterium | reverse complement strand
ATCTGCACCAAACAGCCGGTTGACTGGAGGATCGTCAGGCCTCTCCAGGTGGCAGCCTCCCCGGCGCTGTCGGAGTCATAAGCTGTTACCACTGTATCGGCCTGGTAACGGAGCAGGCGGCTCTGTTCTTCAGTCAGCGCGGTACCCAATGAGGCAACGGCATTTTTGATTCCGGCCTGATGGGCGGCAATGACATCGGTATAGCCCTCCATGACGACCGCTTTCTTACGGCGTCTGATTTCATCGCGGGCAAAATTAAGTCCGTAAAGGATGGCGCTCTTGTCAAAAACCGGGCTCTGGGGTGAATTCAAATACTTGGGACCTTCCTTCTCTCCGGCAACCATAGCCCGGCCCCCGAAGCCGGCAACTTTACCATTGATATTAAAAATTGGAAAGATTACCCGGTTTCGGAAACGATCATAATACCCTTTTTCGCGGCCGGGATTGATCAAACCGGCTTTAAGCATCAGTTCCGGTGAAGCCCCTTTCTTAACTGCAAAATCATAAAATCCGGTCCATCCGGCGGGGGCAAACCCAAGCATGAAGCGCTCGACAGACTCTTCACTTATTCCGCGCTTTTGCAGATAGAAGTAAGCTTTTTTACCCCCCGGGGTGTTTTTCAGGCAATAAGCATAATAACGGGCGGCAACCAGGTTAATATTAAATACTTTCTCCTGCAGCCGTTCTTTTGCCGTCGGCGCTTCCCGGCGCTCAGGAATCCTGACCTGGACTCGCTGAGCCAGGTAGCGGGCCGCTTCCGGAAAAGTCATCTTCTCCAGTTCCATGATCAGGGTGAAAGCATTGCCTGAAGCACCACAGCCGAAACAGTGATAAAGCTGCTTATCCGGTGAAACGGTAAATGACGGAGTCTTCTCGTTGTGAAAGGGGCAGAGGCCAACCATGTTTTTGCCCCGCCGCTCCAGCTTGAGAAACTCGCCCACCAGGGTAACCAGATCGGTGCGCTGCCTGATTTCATCAATTATCTCTTCCGCGATGCCCTGCGGCATTACCAGCACCTGTCTTTCAGCCTGATGATGATGCGTAACAGAAGCCCCGGCAGCTTCGAGGTTGCCGGGGCTGGGTTGCTACTTTCAAATCGGCAGCTTTATAAAATGCTTACTATTTGAGCTTTTCGGCAGCTTCGGCAACAACCTGGTCGAAGTTCCCGATCTCCTCTCCGGAGATTTCAGCGTAACTTACCACTTCACGCTTAAAGCCGATGGCTTCGAGCAGGTCGGCTGCATGGCCAACTCTCTTTTCTGTCCAGTAACTGATATCTTTATACTGGCACTTGAACTTGTCACTCTCGCCACAGCCGACTACCACGACCCCGTCAACACCAAGCTCGAAAGCTTTCAACAGCTCGGTCGAGTCAATCTTCCCAACGCAGGGATAGCGGACGAGGGCAACATTTTTACGCTCTTTGCCCGTAAATTCCGGCATGGCAAATGCCCCATAGGCACAGGTAATAGCCAGCATAACCGGTTCACCATTGCGTTTGGCCAGAGCTTGCTGAACTGCCGGTTCGATCGAAGCGGCGGCCTCTTCCACATAAGGTGAACGGAACTTAATAGCGTAGCAGGGGCAGATACTGAGGCAAAGACCACAGGCCTGGCACTGCTCGTTGCGGATTGTAACCGTACCGTCTTCATTGATGATTGGCACATCAAAGGGACAGATCCTGACACAGGTCAGGCAGTTAACGCATAGTTCCTCAATCCGCTGTGCGCCTGCAGCACAGGTCAGGCAGCGTCGCGCTTCACAGATCGCTGTTTCAACATCATAACCCAGTTCCGCCTGCTTAAAGTGGCGGGCTCTTTCTTCAGGGCTCATGATCGGAATGGTGTAACGCTCATTACGCTCAATAGTTTCAGCTACTTTCGGATCCAACTTGTCAAGCACCGCTACTTCTTCAAGGCTGGCGCTGTCGAAAGCTGCTCCTTCAAGATAGTTAATTATGGCCTGAGCCGCCAGGCGTCCATTGGCCATGGCCTGTACTGCCGTGCCGGGACCCATGGTCATCTCGCCACAGCCAAATACTCCCTTGCGGCTGGTCGTCATCGCCTTGGCATTATATACAACCCGGCCACGTTCATCTATATCTATTTCACCGCGCACCGGCTCGGGGTCACCACCCTGGCCAATAGCAAAAATCACGATATCACCGGTTAAGACCTGCTTGTTGCTATCGTTAAAAACCGGGTTGAAAAGCCCTTTATCGTCAAAGACACAGGAGCATTCTACGACTTCAAGCCCGGTAATCTTGCCGTTGTTTCTTTCAATCGCTTTCGGCCCCCAGGACGGGTTGAACTCCACTCCCTCTTCTTTCGCCTCTTCAATTTCCCAATCAAAAGCGGGCATCTCTTCATCGCATTCGAGGCAGGCCAGTTTAACTTTACCGGCCCCGGCCCGGACAGCTGAACGGGCAACATCCATCGCGACATTACCGCCGCCGATAACGATTACAGTAGGATTACCGTTAAATTTAAAGCCTTCACGCTTAACCGCCTGGAGAAAGGGCAGGGCATTTAAAATTCCATCTCCCTCAGTGCCGGGAATATTCAGGCCACGGCTGACCGGCAGGCCCATGGCCAGCAGGATTGCATCGTAACCTTCTTTCTCCAGTTTTTCAATGGTAACATCTTTGCCCATCTCGACACCATACTTGAAAGTTACACCCTGCTCGGCAATTTCAGCAATATCCTGATCGATTGCCTCATCGGGCAGACGGTAAAGAGGAATGTAGTGGCGAACAGCGCCACCAGCCATCTTTTCCCTGTCGTATACTGTTACCGAAGCCCCGGCCCGGGCCAGGTCGAAAGCGGCGGTGAGACCGGCCGGACCGGCGCCGATTACGGCTACTTTACCTTTTACTTGTGGACCAGCGGCTGGAGGCAGGACCTTGGCTTTGCCGTACTCAACGGCAAAACGCTTCAGGCCGCGGATCGAAGGCGGTT
>CAYTER010000063.1:0-10101 GCA_964436815.1 uncultured Syntrophomonadaceae bacterium | reverse complement strand
AGCCCGCTGTAAGGACATCCGGAGCAGGGGGTTCCTTTTCTTCTGTCATGGATTAGTTTGATCGAAGCTCCGGCAATAATTGCAACTATGATCAGCAGAATTATCATATTGGTCAGCATCAGACAGCCTCCTTCAGTTCAACCTTCTGCTTCCGGTCATTGTTGCGGATTAGATAGGTGATAACTGCGGCTACGATGGCAACACCAATGAATCCGGGAACAACAGCAGCGCCGAAACTGCCAGTTGTGATCAGCGTGCCGACCTGATAGACAAAATAGGCCACCGAGAAACCCACGCCAAACTGGAACCCGATACCGGCAAGCAGCCATTTTCTGCTCTCCATCTCGGCATTCATTGCCCCGATGGCGGCAAAGCAGGGGGGGGTAAAAAGGTTAAACATCAGGTAGGCCAGCGCTGCAACCGAGGTCAGGCCCATAACCGCGGCCACATCGCCCGCTCCAGAGACCAGAACAAATTCCTCGGTATCAATGAAGTTAGTTAATCCATAGACCACAGCCAGAGTTCCCACGACATTTTCCTTGGCAATAAAACCGGCAATGGCGGCAGCAGCAAGCTGCCAGGCCCCAAAACCGAGCGGAATAAAAAGTAAAGCGAAGGGGCTGGCAATGCCGGCCAGGATGCTGGTGCTTTCCATTCCCGGTTCGACTACCTGAAAACTCCAGGTGAATGTTTGCATGATCTGGACGGTTGCATTGCATAATAGGATGATTGTTGCCGCCCTGACAATAAAGGCTTTCGCTCTTGACATCATCGAGATAAAAGCACGTTTTAAACTGGGCAGGCGGTAATCCGGAAGTTCCATGATAAAGTAAGATTTTGCCGGGCCTTCAGCCGTTATCCGCTGCACTATCAGGGCCCCGGCTATAATGATCAGGATCGCCACAAAGTACATTGAAGTTCCGACCCAAGCCGCATCGCCAAAAAATACTCCCGCAAAGAGCGCAATTACCGGTAGTTTGGCCCCACAGGGCATAAAGGGGGTAAGCATAGCGGTCGTGCGCCGCTGGCGGTCATCACGGATTGTTCTAGTCGCCATTACACCGGGTATGGCACAACCGGTACCAATAACCATGGGAATAATCGATTTCCCAGACAAGCCAACCCGTTTCAGGTAGCGATCCATCACCACCGCAACCCTGGCCAGGTAACCGCTGTCTTCGAGCAACGCCAATAGGAAAAAGAGTACCATAATCAGGGGCAGAAAGCCCATCACAGCGCCCACCCCGCCTATAATGCCGTCCAGCAAGAGAGAACTTAATACGGGGGACACATCGGCCCCCATCAGGCTTTCAACAAATTCATAAAAATTGTCAATCCACCCGACCAGATAATCGGCGAAAAGCGGCCCCAGGTAAGTTTGCGAAAGGGAAAATACCAGGTAGATCACTGCTGCAAAAATGGGAATCCCCAGTATTCTGTGGGCGACTATGCGATCGGCGGCATCCTGCCTGGTTTGCGCGTTGCTGGCCACCTGACGTATTTCGACTTCTTTTACCAGTTGAGAAACAAAGGCAAATCGTTCATGTTTAAGCTTTTCTGCCGCAGGCAAGTCTAAAACATTAGCGTCTGAGCTGATAAAAGCTGCAGGCTGCAGGTTTCCACAAACGCTGCCAGCCGCTTCAATCAGTTCATTAAGTCCGCTACCCCTGATGGAATCAGTTTCAACCACCGGGCAGCCCAGTATAGCTGACAGTTTGCCGGTGTCAATAGCGATCCCCTTTTTGTGCAGAAGGTCGCTCTTGTTCAGGGCAATTACCACCGGAATTTCGAGTTCCAGCAGCTGCGTGGTAAAAAAGAGGTTTCTGTTCAAATTAGTGGCATCAACAATATTGATAATCACATCAGGCTTTTCATTTTTAACAAAATCACTGGTTATATTTTCTTCATTAGTAAATGGCGAAAGGGAATAGGCCCCCGGTAGATCTACGACCCTTATCATTTTTCCTGATTTGTTCAAGGCTTTCTTCACATCGCCTTCTTTTTTGGCGATAGTCACACCGGGCCAGTTGCCTACATGTTCAATTCTTCCGGTGATGGCGTTAAATAGAGTTGTTTTTCCGCTATTGGGGTTGCCCGCAAGTGCAATTCTCATAACAGTCCTCCTGCAAAGATTATAAATTGTTAGTCTATGCTAACAATTATATTAAAAAAATATTGCTTTAAGGTAGTCGCTTATACAAGGATAGCCCTGGCTAATTCTGTATCAATACTGTATCTAGCATCTTTTACATTAATAACGTAGTTTTCAGCCAAAACAGAAATTACGGTTACTGTTTCTCCTGGATAACAACCCAGGGTAAATAAAAATTCCTTCATTTTTAAGTCAGGGGTGTTAACATCCCTAATGACATAGGGAACATTAATCGCAGCCTCTACTAAATTCTGAGGTTGACCAGTAAGATCTTCATCTTTGTTTAACAACCTGCTTTTAATTGTATGATGATTGACTGCCAGTTCCATCTTGACCTCCCTATAACTACAGTCTAATTTTCTCTTTCCAGGTATTTTTCAATTGCTTTCAGCATTTGATCGGTAATGCTGTGTTCCATCCGGCAGGCATTTTCAGCTGCCTCGTCCGGTGAAAGGCCAAGCGAATGTTCAAGGTATCTGGTAATTAAATGATGTTTTCTGTAAATCTGCTCTGATAAAGCTTTGCCTTTTTCAGTCAGGGTTACCGGTCCGTAGCTTTCCTGGATGATAAGATTATCTTTCTTTAACTGCTCCATGGCCTTGGTAACACTGGGTTTGGTAACGCCAAGTTCCTTGGCGATATCTGCAATATGGGCATGGCCATGGTTATCTTCCAGGATGTGAATGGTTTCGAGGTACATTTCGCTTGATTCGCTTTTATTGGTCACCGGTTAGATCCTTACCGAGGCTTTAATAAAAATTGTTTACCTCGGCTAACATTATAGAGGCAAATATTGTTCCTGTCAAGAATAATTTCAAATTGCCGCTTTCTAATTAAAAGAAATGTTGCATTGACCTTAATCAGGTGGTAGAATATACCCATAGGGGGTATTTTAACAAGTAAGGATGCTAAGGGAGGAAAAGTACCGTGATTATGCAGGCAGAAAAGGCTAATACTGCAAAAACAGTGATTAATTTAACGGGTATGACCTGCACCGCCTGCGCCAACAGGATCGAGAAGGCCCTGCAAAAAACGGAGGGCGTCTTATCTGCGCAGGTAAATTTTGCGATGGAAAAAGCATATGTTGAATATGACCCAGATAGGGTTAATGAAAAGATGTTGCTCGGGATTATTGATGAGACCGGATACCAGGGAGAGCTGCCTGATGTTAAGCTGCCGGTAGTAAGCTTCAATATTTCCGGGATGACCTGCAGCAGCTGTGCCCAAAGGATTGAAAAGAGTTTGAGGGCTAAGGAAGGCGTGGTTGAAGCAAATGTTAATTTTGCCGCAGAAAAAGTCACCATTAAGTACAACCCGGCAAGAATTAATATTCCTGAACTGAAAAGAACCGTGCGTGATAGCGGTTATGAAATTTACGAATTGGACCGGGTGGAGGAAAAAGATCTCGAGATGGAAAAAATGGCCCATGCCGCCCGGCGGATGTGGTTTGCTATTTTATTTTCCGCTCCGATTATGACGCTGATGATGGTGCATATGTTCCTGGTGGAGATTCCGTACTACCTGCCGATTTTGTTTGTCCTCGCCTTTCCGGTTATTTTCATTGCCGGTTGGGAAACACATGTGGGCAGCTATAAGTCGGTTAAAAGCTTAAGCCCCAATATGGATACCCTTGTTTCATTGGGTTCCATGGTTCCGTATTTGCTTAACCTCCTGGTCTTTTGGTTTCCGATTACATCTTTTGTCGAGATGGCATCGTCAATTATGACCCTGCACCTGGTGGGCAGATTCCTTGAAGCTAAGGCCAAGGGTAAAGCTTCGCAGGCTATAAAAAAACTGCTGGAAATGGGCGCTAAAAAAGCGCGAGTAATGATTGACGGGGAAGAAATAGAAATACCCATTGAAGAGCTAATGGAAGGCCAAATAATGATTGTCCGTCCCGGTGAAAAAATCCCTACCGATGGTGTCGTGATCGAAGGGAGGAGCAGCGTCGACGAATCGATGGCTACCGGTGAATCGCTGCCGGTGGAAAGGACTGTCGGCGATGAGGTTATCGGCTCTACGATCAACAAGCAGGGCTTATTGCAGGTAAAAGCCACCAAGGTCGGTAAAGATACTTTCCTGGCGCAGGTTATAAAAATGGTGGAAGAAAGCCAGGGCTCTAAAGTGCCGATCCAGGAATTCGCTGACCGAGTCACCGGTTTCTTTGTTCCGGCGGTTATCTTGGTTGCAATAATTGCTTTTATTTCGTGGCTGCTTTTCCCGGGATTTTTTATTCCTATTGTGGAATTCTTTAACTTCCCCTGGAGCAATGTTGGCTTGCCCCTGTTTTCACTGGCGCTCCTGGCGACCATTGCCGTTCTGGTCATCTCCTGCCCCTGCGCATTAGGCCTGGCTACTCCGACCGCGATTATGGTTGGCGGTGGTCTTGGTGCAGAAAACGGCATCCTGATCAGAAAAGGCGAAGCGATTCAGACCATGAAGAATGTTAAGGTGATCGCTTTTGATAAAACCGGAACTATTACCAAGGGCAAGCCTGAAGCTACGGACATTATAACTTTCGGAAATATTGGAGAAAGCGATTTACTGTTACATGGCGGCAGCCTCGAAGCTGCTTCGGAGCATCCGCTGGGTGCTGCCATAGTCGAAAAAGCAAAAGCAGAGGGCTTAACTCTTTTTCCGGTAGATGAATTTACAGCAATAACCGGCATGGGTGTCCAGGGCACCGTGGAGGGCAAGCAGGTTCTGGTTGGCAGCCGTAAATTGATGGAAGCCAACGGCATTGCTATTGAAGAATATACAGCCGAAATGGAAAAGCTCGAAGATGAAGCGAAAACTGCTATGCTCATCGCCCTGGATGGAAAAATGGCCGGCATCGTTGCTGTTGCCGATACGCTGAAAGAAGACTCCTCTCAGGCCATTGCCGAATTGGAAAAAATGGGCCTTAGAACGGCGATGATCACCGGTGATAATAGGCGAACGGCAAAGGCTATCGCTGAAAAGGTTGGTATCAGCAGGGTTCTGGCCGAAGTTTTGCCCGATGGAAAGATCGATGAAATTAAGAAACTGCAGCAAGAGTTTGGCACCGTAGCAATGGTTGGAGATGGCATCAACGATGCGCCTGCCCTGAAACAGGCCAATGTGGGCATAGCTATTGGAACGGGAACTGATATTGCCATTGAGTCCGCAGATATAACCCTGGTCAGGGGCGAGCTCAGTGCGGTGATTTCAGCTATCAAGCTGTCCAACGCCACTTTCGGCAAAATCAAACAAAACTACTTCTGGGCCTGGTTCTATAATAGCCTGGCCATACCGGCTGCCTTTTTTGGTCTGCTGCATCCCATGATCGGTGCAGCCGCCATGGCGACCAGCTCGATCAGCGTGGTTCTGAACTCAACGCTTCTTAAAAGGGTGAAAATAAAGCCGGATTACCTGAGTTAATAAGGGCAGGTACTGAATTAGAAAAAGGGGTGTAAGAAATGCAGGCAAATGTAACGATCAAAATTTCTGGAATGAGCTGTAACCATTGTGTTCAGCATGTAGAAAAAGCATTACTACAGACCAGGGGAGTCATTAAGGCAAAAGTTGATCTATCTGCAGAAAAAGCTTTTGTAGACTATAACCCGTCTGAAGTTAATGAAGATATCTTGCTTCAGGCAATCAATAATGCCGGCTATGAAGGAATAATAGCCGGGCAGTAAGTTAAAAAACTTGGCCTATTGAATGGAGGTTTGATCATGTATTATGACCCTGTATGCAAAAATGTATTAACGCCTGACCAGGTGAATACAAGCTTCACACATAAAGATAATAGTTACAGTTTTTGCTGCGATGATTGCCGTGAAAAGTTCAGTCAGGATCCTGAAAAGTATATTGGCAGAAACTGGTGGCAGCGTTTTCTCTACCGCCTTGCAGAATCAAATGCCGAGGAATTTAAAGGGGAAAGACTTTCCTGCCATTAAACTCTGAAAAGCTAAAGAAAATAGAGTTTATATTTTGATGATCCATGGCAGAGATAGATTCTAAATAGTAAATGAATACAAATGCTGAGGCTCTTTTTTGCCACAGCATTTGTTTATTATACATATGCAGTATTCAGCTTTTTATAAGAGTTTTTTAATGACATCCATCAGTTCTTCGATGGCGCTTTCCGCGCTATCTTCTTGCATGATAGCCGTACTAACACACCCCTTAGTGTGATCTTCCAAAATTAACATCGCCAGACGAGCCAGGGCCATTCTGGCGGCAGCGATCTGATTTAAAACATCGACACAATAACGTTCTTCATCAACCATCCGCTTTATGCCCCGAACTTGCCCTTCAACCCGGCTCAAACCATTAAGGATCTTTTTTTTATTCTCCTGATAGCTTCCATGCTCTCCAAGATGACAGGATTCGTCGGTATCGAATTGTTCGTTGGTTATTATATTATTGGCCAAGGACGTGCACCTCTCATTCTTTATCCTATCGATTTCAACGATAATTGAAAAGAGCGGATATACATGCCAATTTTAACCCCCGGGGGGTATATTGTCAATGGCCCTTAACTACCTAAAGCTAATAGATGCATACCCATTAAGTTTATAATGCTACTCTTTTTAATAGCTGGGCATTAATGGCGACAATCACTGTGCTGGCCGACATCAGTATAGCGCCGAGAGCAGGAGTGAGCAGAATGCCCCAGCCAATAAGCACACCTGCAGCGAGGGGAATAGCGATGACATTATAACCTGCCGCCCACCACAAATTCTGAACCATCTTGCCATAAGTAGCTTTGGATAGGGTGACAATTCGGGGAATATCGCGGGGGTCGGACCGTACCAGCACAATATGTCCGGCTTCCACCGCTACATCAGTGCCTGCACCGATGGCAATTCCGATGTCAGCGGTAGCCAGGGCAGGGGCATCGTTTACTCCATCGCCAACCATCGCCACTTTTTTCCCGCCGGACTGAAGCTCTTTTACCTTGGAGGCTTTATCTTCGGGGAGTACTTCGGCAAAAACCGTGTCGATTCCGATCTCTTTAGCTACCGCATCGGCCACAGCCTGAGCATCACCGGTCAGCATTGCTACTGTAAGACCACGTTTATGAAGAGCTCTAACCGCCTCGCGGCTCTCTTCACGGATGGCGTCGGCCACAGCGAATAAGGCGATTACCTGGCCTTCGCGAAGCAGGTAGATAACAGCCTGCCCGCGCCGGGTTGCCTCTTGTGAGGTTCCGTCGAGAGCCGGCGGCACTGCTGCACCTTCCGCTTTTAACAGCGCGGGGCCGCCCAGATGGTATTCAACGCCTTCCACCGTAGCAGCCACCCCTTTGCCGGTCAGGGCCCTAAAATCAACGGCAGCAGGAATATCAATTTTTTTCTGTTCCGCCGTTTTGACGATACCGCGGGCAATAGGATGTTCGGACTCCGATTCGACAGCAGCGGCAATCTGCAGCGCTTCCTCTTCTGAAAAACCTTCTGTAGTCGACATGTCCACCACCCTGAATTCGCCCAGGGTCAGGGTGCCGGTTTTATCAAAAATCACAGTATCTAAGTTTCGTGCTTCCTCCAAGCCGCGCCGATCCCGGACCAGCAGCCCGTTTGTCGCTCCAAGGGTGGTAGAAATGGCCACTACCAGCGGTACCGCCAGGCCGAGAGCATGGGGGCAGGCAATAACCAGAACGGTTACAACCCGGATGATTGTGAAATCGATGGGCATGCCTATAAGCCGCCAGGCAAAAAAAGTGATCACACCGGAAACGATGGCTGCTCCGGTAAGCAGTTGAGCGGCACGGTCAGCTAAATGCTGCGCCCTTGATTTTGAGACCTGCGCATCGGCTACCAGGCGCATGATCCCTGAAAGCTTGGTATCATCGCCTGTGCCTGTAACCTCGATTCGCAGCGAGCCTTCGCCATTGATCGTTCCGGCAATAACTTCGTCGCCTTCCCCTTTCTTAACCGGTCTTGACTCACCGGTAATCATTGATTCGTTTAGATCGCTTTTACCTTTGAGCACTACCCCGTCTGCCGGGATGCTCTCGCCCGGCCGGACCAGCACCAGATCGCCTTTTCTAAGCTCACTAACCGCAATTTTCTCTTCTTCTCCCTCTTCGGTAATACGCATGGCGGTATCCGGAAGAAGTTTTGCCAGCTCCTGCAAAGCGCCCTGGGCTTGTACAATTGAGCGCATTTCGATCCAATGTCCCAACAGCATAATCGAAATTAGTGTAGCCAGTTCCCACCAGAGCGCCTCGGTGTCAATCAGGCGGAGCTGTACTACCCAGGAGAAAAGAAAAGCGACAGTAATGGCCAGGGAAATGAGGGTCATCATACCGGGCAGCAAAGCCTTAATCTCCCGGTATGCGCCCTGAACAAAAACCCATCCGCCATAGAAAAAGATTATGGTCCCAAGAACAGGTGATATCCAGGTTGATCCAAAAAACTCCGGTGCGTGATAGCCGAACAGCATTTGGATATGTTCAGACCAGAAAACCACGGGCACAGTTAAAATTAAGGAGATCCAGAACTTGTCACGGAACATGCCGGGGCTGTGACCGGCGTGCTGATCGTGGCCTTGATGAGCCCGATGATCCATTTGTGTGCTTTCCGGCTGGTTATGGTGATCATGGTGGTGGTTATGCATATTCTCCATTTTTAATCACCTCTTATCGTGATTACTTTTGGGTTCGGCGAAAATCAAGGTAATCTTCCCGTGATATTTCCCCTTTTGCGTAGCGCTTGTCTAAAGCATCCCGCCTGTCAAAGTCAGCAGAACCATGGAGCTTATTTTTTGACGAAAATAGTGTGATTAGTAAAACTGCGAGCGCTAATACAACCAGAAGTAACAACACCCCGAGCAAGACGAGAGTTGTCGAGTTTCTGCCATCAAAAAGCGGGGCTCGGCTGTACCACTGCGAAAGCCACCGCATCATCATGTGTATTTCAATGCGTTGACTATCCCTGATGCTTCTGGCCAGGGCTGCCACTTCTTCATTTTCTGCCAGTCTCTGCGATAAAAGCTGCTGTGACATCATCACAGCGGTCATATGATGTGGGATCATGTCTTCCAGAAACGCTCTATCAAGAGAGCTGCCTTTTAAACCCTCAAGGTTGCGCATCATTGGCTGGTAATCAACAATGTGTTGCTGATCAGGGTACCATGTGTCAAGCCAGGTGATCATTTGTATTATTTCTGCGCTTTGGATTTCGATAATATCCTCTGCGAACTTTCTCATCTCCGGACGATCAGTATTGTCTCTTAAATAAACCGCAGCCATCACTGCCTCCTGGTGATGGGGGATCATGTGAACCAGGAAATCATGCTCGCTTTCAATGGAGACGTGCATCGCGCCCATCATGCCAGGCCCCATCATCCCAAAACCCCGGCTGCGGCCTGTCTCAAATTGGTCACCTTCTGTTTGACCTGTTAATAACGGGCAACAAGGTGGAAGTGAGCTGCTACCGTAAAAAAACAGCACAGAATAAACTGTTAATCCCAGCAGAACAACAATTGCCACTACCAGAATTACAAATAGTGTTTTTTTCAACTTAAACACTCCTGATCTTAGGTTAGATCTCTTTTTTTCGTTTCATACTCCTCTTTATCTATTTCTCCCTGGGCGTATCTGCGCTTGAGAATGTCCAGGGGTGTTTCGGCCTTGTAATCTGTGGTGTCAGGTTTGCCGCTTGATTTTTGGGTCGCTGCGACAATAGCCCAGATTACCAGACCGATGATAATAATGAAAAAGATTGGCACAAGAAACATTGCTCCGTAACCTCCCATCATACCGGGACCCATCATCCAGGAGCCCATCATCCCGTATCCGGTGCCCCGAAAGCCCCAGATTAGTAGAAATCCTAACACTAAGAAAACCAATATTGCCAGTATAACGCCGCCAACGATTAAGGCTGTATTTTGATTCCGGCTCATATCAAACCCTCCTTACAGCTGAATCCATTTATGTTAACCTTATCATTACTATAGATCTACTATAAAATAAAAGCAAC
>CAYTER010000062.1:0-10208 GCA_964436815.1 uncultured Syntrophomonadaceae bacterium | reverse complement strand
GGAGATATAGGTAGTACACCGCCGAGCCATCCGCAATTCTTTTCCGGCGAAACCACGGCTGCTTCACTATTTCATGTCGCAACTCTAAACAATAATATCTATTATCAACTGCTGAACATGCTCAGCCGGCTCGAAGAAATAACCGCAGCGTTAATAAATGATTTGAATGAGCCACCTGCTGCCGTAGTTGAAGAAATAACAGTGCTGCTGCTAGAAATTATTGAGCTGTTTAATGCCAACCGTCACCTGCTCGGATCAGCACAGCAAGAGTTTATCATTTCCAGGCTTGAGTTACTTTTATCTGCTTTTCGGGTTTAAAGGCAGGAAATGCTCAAAACCCGTCGAATAAGCAGAAAGATATTCAGCCGGAACTGACCGGCAAATAAAATTTGGAGGGCTGCTTTGAAATGACCTTTAAGGTACGTCTGGCCCTTGTTGCTTTAATTGTCCTGATCATGTTTATCCTGCACAACAGCTTCTGGTTGTGGGAACTTGACAGCCGTGTTCCGCTTCTCTTCGGGTTTATGCCCTTTGCTTTTTCTTACTACATTGCCTATACGATCCTCGCAGTCCTGGCTATGAAGCTGATCATCAACCTGGCCTGGCCTGATCCGCCTGCCGATTTTATAAGTCGGACGGATGACAAGGAGAATATTTTATAATGAACACTCCACTGGGAATTGCCATCCTGGCAGCTTATGTTGTCATTTTATTGATTATAGGAGCCTTCGGAGCCAGGGTAACCAAGAAAACCCGGGAAGATTATTTTATGGCCGGCCGCGGGTTGGGCAGTGTTGCAGTATTCATGGCTCTTTTTGCCAGCAATATCACTGCCTTTACAATTATCGGTTATGCCGGCTTTGCCTATCATGTTGGATTTGGCGCCTATGGTTACGTAATCGGCTGGAGTATTTTTATCACGCCTTTCACCTTTTACCTGGTCGGTTATCGATCCTGGCTGCTTGGTAAACGTTACGGTTATGCAACCCAGCCTCAGGTCTTTGGTGGAATCCTGAAGAGCCCCCTGGTGGCGCTGTTGTTTTTGATTCTCCTTATTTATTACACCCTGCCTTACCTGGTTGTAAGTATTATTGGTGGCAGCCTGGCATTAAATACCATATCTGTCGGGGTTGTGCCCTACTGGCTTGCCGCGCTTATCATTATCGGCATTTCGCTGATTTATACCATGCCGGCTGGTATGCGTGGCACAGTCTGGACAGATATTTTCCAGGGCACGGTATTCCTGGTAGTGTCAGTTCTGCTCTTATTCGCCGTGGCGCAGTCGTTAGGAGGATTTTCCGCCATTACCGACCGTATTCTGACTGAAAATCCTGCCCTGCTGCAGCGTATACTGTCACCGCAGATCGTGCCGATCAACTGGTTCAGTTTTGCCTTTATCAACTCCATCGCCGTCATTGTGTTTCCCCAGATGTTTATCCGCATTATGGCTGCCCGCAACAGCAGTAATTTGAAAAAAACCAGCGTTTATTATCCCCTGGCCATGGCTGGAATTTTCGCTGTATCCACCCTGCTTGGGGTTTGGGGCGCAGTTGCCATTCCCGGCCTGGTGGGGAAAGAATCAGATAATATTGTACCGATGCTAATCCAGCAGTATTTGTCGCCAACCTGGATGATTCTCGGCCTGGTGGTAATCCTGGCGGTTGTTAAATCATCAATTGATTCGCAGCTCCTTTCTGTAACTCACCTGGTAACAGACGATCTGTTGCCCCGCTTCAGAAAACTGTCAAATCAGCAGGCTGTTTTCTGGGGCCGCTTATTGCTTATAGCTTTTGCGGCCATAGCTTACTATATCGCCCTGGCCAGGCCGGCTGCTATTTTGAGCATTGCCGCTTTTGCCTTTTCCGGATTTTCAGTGATGCTGCCGGTGATGATCGCCGCATTATACTGGCCCCGTACTAATAAATACGGGGCGGCAGCCGCTTTAATTATTCCTGCGGTGCTGCTTCACCTCTGGTATTTAAATGTGTTGCCCTCCTGGACAACGTTTGGTTTTATGCCCGTTTTCCCGGCTTTTGTTTTGGCAATTATAATTCTGGTGGTCGTATCTTACTTTACCCCGGCTCCGCCGGTGGAGCAGCGCGACGAAACATTTGGAGTATTTGATCAGGTTTTCAGGTAGAAAAAAAGCAACACTATTAACAGATGATCACAGCACAATATGCCGCAGCTATACAGACCTGGTTTAAAGAATTTTTAAGTAACCGCTACCTGGTTATAATTACCCTGACCTATGTTACCGGTATTATCATGGGCCGTTTCCGCCTGGCCGGAACGCCCTTGTTTTACGGTTTAACCCTCTTATTTCTATTATTTCTTACAGCCCTCTGGTTTTTCAGGCTGGCCGGTTTAGTCAGGGTCACCCTCTTGATTTTAATTGCAATCTCAGGCGCTGCATCTTTTACTTATGCTGTCACCCCCTCAGAAAAAAGTATTCTGCAGTATGCCGGTTCACCGATCTACATCGAAGGTGTGGTGATCGAAGAACCGGTTTTTAGCCAGGAATCAGGCTCCTACCAGCTGCAGGTTGATCAGGTGGAAACGAGGGACGGCCGTGAGAAAGCCAGCGGCAGGCTATTGATGCAGATCTATGATTCCGCAGATCTGCACTATCAGTTTGGAGAGCGGTTGCGCCTGCGGGCGGTTATTATCGAGCCGAAAGGCCTGCGTAATCCGGGTGGTTTTGACTACCGCTATCACCTGCGCAGCCAGGGTATTGAAGCCCTGGTTTATCCCTATGTATCGCAAATCGATCGCCTGGGAGAAAGCAGGGCTAACCCGCTGTTAAGTTCCGCGGTAAACCTGCGCCGGCAGATGATTTACTTCATTGACTCAACCCTCCCGGCGCCGTCCTCGAACCTGCTGACTGCCATCCTTTTCGGGAAAAGGGAGCAGCTGCCGGAGGATGTTGAAAAAAACTTTCGCAAAGCGGGCGCCGGTCATCTGATGGCGGTTTCCGGTTTACATGTCGGACTTGTCGCAGCTTTGATGATCGGCCTCTGGCGGCGTTTAAAGCTGAGAGGAAAACTGCCGCTGGTTCTGGCCATCATCCTGGTTTTCGCCTATGCATACCTAACCGGACTTCGCCCTTCCGCCCTGCGGGCGGCGATTATGATTTCCATGGCTATGGCGGCAGTGCTCCTGGATCGGGAAAGCGATCTGCCGACGACTATGGCCCTGGCCGCCCTGGTAACCCTGTTTGCCAATCCCTTACTGCTTTTTACGGTTGGTTTTCAACTTTCCTATGCAGCGACGCTCGCTCTCATTTACCTTTATCGACCCTTGGACTTGCTGTTTAAATCAATGAGAGTGCCAAATCTGGTCCGCGCGCCGCTGGTTGTTACCTTTACTGCACAGGTTGGTGTACTGCCGCTTAGTATCTATTATTTTCACCATCTGCCTGCAGCAGCATTGATCTTTAACCTGCTATTTCTTCCGCTGGTTGCCTTCGTTGTCGGTTTTGGATTGGCCGGTGCACTGGTCGGCCTGGTTATTCCTCTGGTTGGTGAGCTGCTGCTCTGGGCCTCCAGGCCGCTTTTGGAAATGATGATCTACATCTCCCGCTTCAGCAATCTGCCTGGTTTTTATGTCGCCCTTAATCCTCCCCGGCCGGTTACTGTGATGATCATTTACTTTATTATTGCTGTTTTCCTGGTCATCTATTACCGGTGGGAGAAGCAGATCCAGGGTAATGGAGCCAGCACATTAGACCGGTATTTCATTAAAGGCTTCAGAATGACACTTATGCAAAACCGCAAAGTAGTTGTATCGGCAGCAACCGGAGTGCTGATTGTAATGATTATCCTGGTCTGGTCGGGAGTGCTTTTCCCCCGTAACCAGTATGTAACCGTCACCTTTATTGATGTCGGTCAGGGAGCATCTGCGCTGGTGCAAGCGCCCTGCGGGGCGACAATCCTGATTGACGCCGGGGGTGAACCTGCTTACAGCGGCGATCCCGGCAGAATAGGCGAGATGGTCGTGCTGCCTTTCTTGCGGTACAGTGGAATTAAAAAAATTGATTTGGCAATAGTAACCCATCCCCATGAGGATCATTTTGGCGGGTTTTTGCCCCTAATCGGACAGATCCCGATTGGTGGTTTTCTGGTGTCCCCGGTTAGCGGCGATTCACCTTATTACGAAGCACTCCTGTCTCAGGCCGGGGAGGCCGGGATAGCTGTGGAAAGCGCTACTGCCGGTCAAAGCTGGCGCTGTTCAGAAGGCCTGCAAATCGATGTAATTGCTCCGCCGGTGGAATTGATCAGGGGCAGCGGCAGTGATCTAAATAACAATTCGCTAGTTCTGCTCTTAAGTTATGGTGAATTCAGGGTTATCTTTACCGGTGACATTGAAGATTCCGCTGTACTCGACTTACTGAAGCGCAATAACGACCTGAGGGCCAACCTGCTGCATATCCCCCATCATGGCGGCTTTCTACCTTCAGCATCTAAACTTTTGGAGAGCGTAAATCCTGATTTGGCGGTGATCCAGGTAGGGGCGAATTCATTCGGTCATCCCCATCCGCAAATGATCGATCAGCTTGAAGCGGCGGGAGTGTTGATCTATCGCACGGATCTACACGGAGCGGTAATATGCAAAACAGATGGACGGGAATTTGATGTTACTGTTACCGGGTTACCGGCGGCAGTTAAGTGATTATCGGCTGCTAGATTGCCTGGGTTCTCGTATTTACATGGTTGAACTGACTGTTATAAAGCTCGCTGTAGAAACCGCCTTTAGCCATCAGTTCAGGATGGTTCCCCTGCTCGACAATTCGTCCTTCGTCCATCACCAGGATCAGATCGGCATCCCTGATCGTTGACAGGCGGTGGGCGATGATAAAGCTGGTGCGGCCTTTCATCAGCTCGCCCATCGCTTTTTGGATCAACTGCTCAGTTCGTGAATCAACGCTGCTGGTGGCCTCGTCCAGGATTAAAAGAGCCGGATCAGCCAAGATGGCCCGGGCAATAGTTAAGAGCTGCTTTTGGCCCCGGGAGATATTTGAGGCCTCTTCATTAAGCACTGTATCGTAACCATTGGGAAGCATCCGGATAAAGTGATCGGCGTTAGCTGTTTTTGCTGCGCTGCAGATTTCCTCCTTTGTGGCATCAGGGCGGCTGTAGGCAATATTATCCCATACCGTGCCATTAAAGAGCCAGGTGTCTTGCAGCACCATGCCAAAGATATTGCGCAGATTGCCGCGTTTTAGGTCTTTGATATTGACACCGTCTATAGTGATAGCACCGCTGTCAAGATCATAAAACCGCATCATCAGATTTACCAGGGTTGTTTTCCCTGCGCCGGTAGGTCCGACTATGGCAACAGTCTGGCCTGATTTAACATTTATGTTCATATCCTCGATCAGCGGGATTTCTTTTAGATAGCGGAAGCTGACATCCTTAAACCCGATATCTCCCCTGGGTGCAGCCAGCACTATCGTTTCTTGCGGTTCCGGGCTTTCTTCTTCTTCATCGAGCAGCTCAAAGACCCGCTCCGCCGAGGCGACCGTTGACTGCAAAATGTTGATTATACCGGCAGTCTGGGCAATTGGATGGGTAAAATGTTTTGAGTACTGAATAAAAGCCTGCATGTCGCCGATGGTGATCGACCCCCGGGCGACCATGATCCCGCCAAACACACAGACCAAAACGTATCCCAGGTTATTAATAAAAGTCATCAGGGGCATAATGATTCCGGATATAAATTGCGCTTTCCAGCTGGCATCGTAAAGCTGATTGTTTGTCTCTTTAAACTTATTTACTGATGCTTCTTCACGGCTGAAAGCTTTGACCAGCACATGTCCGGTATACATTTCTTCTACATGGCCATTTAACTCGCCCAGTTTATTTTGCTGGGCGGCAAAGTAAGCCTGAGATCTGGTGGCGATCGCCTTGGTAACCAGGAAGGAGAGCGGGAGGACAACAAGGCTGACCAGGGTTAAAAGCGGGCTGATAATCAGCATCATCACCAGGATTCCGATCAGGCTGACCGCGGCAGTAATCAGCTGCGTTATGCTTTGCTGCAGGGTGGTGCTGATATTGTCCACATCGTTAGTGACCCTGCTCAAAATATCGCCGTGGGCATTACTGTCAAAATATTTTAGTGGTAAACGGGCCAGCTTAAGGCTGATGTCTTCGCGCATGGTGTAAACTGTCTGTTGTGATACATCGACCATGATATACTGCTGCAGGTAGCTGAAAATGGAGCTTAAGAGATACAGTGCGCCAAGGGTGAATAGGATTTGGGTTATATAGCTGAAATCAACGCGACTGCCGCTCAAAAAACTGTCGAACAGGCTGGTTGTGGCCAAACCCATAATTTTAGGACTGACAATACCAAAAACAGTACTCAGCATCGCGGCAACAAAAACAATGATTAGTCGGTAGCGGTGTGGATGCAGATAGCCAGTTAATCTTTTTATCGTCTGCTTAAAATTTTTCGGTTTTTCGACAGGCCTCGCCAGAGCATGGTGAATCGGGCCTCTGCCTAAGAGCCCGGGTCTGACCGGAGGTTTAGAACTGTGATCGGTTGTTTTGCTCACGCAGTCTCCTCCTTGGAAAGCTGGGAGTAGACGATCTCGCGGTAGACTGAGCTTGTTTTCATCAGCTCCTGATGGCTGCCGATCCCGGCCAGGCAGCCGTCCTCTAAAACTATAATACGATCAGCGTTAATTACCGTGTTTACCCTCTGGGCGATTATGAACACAGTTGAGTTTGCCGTTTCTTTAAATAAAGCTGCCCTCAGCCGGGCATCAGTTTTAAAATCAAGTGCTGAGAAACTGTCGTCAAAAATATATATTTCCGGCTTTCTGACCAATGCCCGGGCAATAGCCAGGCGCTGTTTTTGGCCTCCAGACAGATTGGCTCCCCCCTGGGCAATAACGGCTTCATATCCTCCCGCTAAATCTGCAATAAACTGGTCTGCCTGGGCAAGCATGGCGGCATCTTTAATTTCATCTTCAGAGGCATCCTCTTTTCCGAAGCGGATATTGTCGGCGACCGTTCCCGAAAAGAGCAGTGAATCCTGTGGCACATAACCGATTTTGGCCCGCAATTCCTGCTGTGTAAGTTCCTCGATTGCAATACCGTTGACATAGATTTTTCCGCTGCCGGGATCGTAAAACCTCATTAATAGCTTAAATAAGGTTGATTTGCCTGATCCGGTGCTGCCTATAACCGCCGTAACCTCTCCCGGTCCGGCACTGAAAGAAAAATCTTTGATCGCCGGTTTTTCGGCCCCCGGGTAGCTGAAGGTAATGTTGGCAAACTCCACACAACCCCGTTTTCGGCTGCCGGTAAATTTTTTGGGCGCAGGCGGGTCTCCTATACTTGGTAGAGTATCCAGCACCCGGTTGATCCGCTCGGCCGATGCCGAAGCTCTTGGAATCATTACCAGCATCATCGAAACCATGATTAACGAGAACATGATCAGCATTACATATTGCAAAAACGCCATCAGGTCGCCAACCTGCAGGTTGCCGCTGTCGATGCGGGCGCTGCCGAACCAGACAACGGCAATAGCGGTAAAGTTTAAGGAGAGCATCAGTACCGGCATGGTCGCTGCAATCAGCTTGTTTACTTTTGTAGCAGTTGTCGTCAGGTCAAGGTTGGCCTCGTTCAGCCTCTTTTTTTCCCGGTCAATCTGGTTAAATGCCCGGATCACCCTGATGCCGGTCAGGTTTTCACGAAGCACCAGGTTTAATTTGTCAAGCTTTAACTGCATCTTTTTAAACTGCGGGATTGCCCGGATTGTGATCAGGGTGATCGTCAGGGCGAGAATTGGAATAACCACCATGATCGATTTAGAAAGTTCCACATCCCGCGATAACGCCATAATTACTCCGCCGATAAACATCAGGGGGGCGTGGACCATCATGCGCAGGATCATCAGCAGCACCATCTGAACCTGGTTAATGTCATTGGTAGTACGGGTAATCAGTGAAGCAGTCCCGAGCTGGTCGAATTCAGGCAGTGAAAATGATTGAACATGGCTAAAGACCTTGCTGCGCAGGGTTTTCCCAAATCTCATTGCTGTTTTGGAGGCAAAAAAACTGCTTAAAATTGTGCAGATTACCCCGCCTAAGGCCACTAAAAGCATGATACCGCCGGTTTTTATGATCAGCTCAATGTTGCCGAAAACGATACCCTGATCGACGATCTCGGCCATCAGGGTGGGCAGAAAGAGCTCGGCCAGTGACTGGAAAAATACCAGCATTAAAATGACGGCAATGGTCAGGGAATATGGTTTTAAAAAACGAAAAAGCTTTACCAACGGGCGGTTCCTCCATAATAATTGTAAACAAGGCCTGTTAAAGCAATGCGCTTCTAGCCATTATACGCCTCGTACCAGACAGACTCAACCGCAAGTCTGTGGTATAATCCTACGTGGACTTTCAGCTAGACACTGATGGAGGCTTAATACTTGAAACCGGAAAAGATCAGAAATTTTTGCATAATAGCCCATATAGATCATGGCAAATCAACCCTGGCCGACCGGTTGCTGGAAACAACGGGAACGCTCACGGCCCGGCAGATGAAGGAGCAGGTTCTCGACCAGATGGATCTGGAACGGGAGCGCGGGATCACTATCAAACTGCAGGCTGTGCGGCTGGTTTACCGGGCGCAGGACGGGGAAGAGTATATTCTGAACCTGATTGATACCCCGGGCCATGTGGATTTTACCTACGAAGTCTCGCGCAGTCTTGCCGCCTGTGAAGGCGCCATACTGGTTGTCGACGCTGTGCAGGGGGTGGAGGCGCAGACCCTGGCCAATGTTTACCTGGCGCTGGAACAGAATCTGACCATCATCCCGGTGATTAATAAGATCGATTTGGCCAATGCCAATCCTGATCAGGTTAAGGCTGAACTGTCAGCAATTATCGGCGGCGACGCCGGGCAAGCCTTGGAGATATCGGCTAAACAGGGTATCGGTATTGGGGAAGTGCTGGAAGCGATTGTCGCTCAAGTGCCGCCTCCTGCAGCAGGAATGGCGGATCAACCGCTCAGGGCGCTCGTTTTCGATTCCCACTACGACAGCTACCGCGGAGTAATCGCCTATATCCGGGTAGTGGAAGGCGCTGTCCGTAAAGGTGAAAAGATTAAATTTATGAATACGGGCAAGAGCTTTGAGGTTACCGAAACCGGTGTTTTCAGGCCGGCCATGGAGCCGGTAGCAGGCCTGGCGGCAGGTGAAGTTGGTTACCTGATGGCTTCAATTAAAAATGTCGGCGATGCACAGGTCGGCGATACGATAACCGGCGCTGATCATCCGGCAACCGCAGCCTTGCCCGGCTACCGTAAGGTAGTATCGATGGTTTACTGTGGCCTGTTTCCCCGGGACAGTAATGATTTTGCTGCACTTAGAGAGGCGGTTGAGCGTCTGAAACTAAACGACTCGGCCCTGACTTACGAGCCGGAGAAATCGGTCGCCCTGGGGCTCGGTTTCCGCTGCGGCTTTTTAGGTTTGCTGCACATGGACATTGTCCGGGAAAGGCTGGAGCGCGAATACGGGATTGAGTTGATCGTCTCGGCCCCGAGTGTGGTTTACAAGGTTTACTTGCGAAATGGTGAGATTATCACGGTCGACAATCCGGCCCTGATGCCGGTTACAGGTGATCGCGAAAGCATCGAAGAACCTTACGTGGAAGCGTCAATCTTCACGCCCGCTGAATACATGGGTGCTGTGATGGAGCTTTGCCAGGAGAAAAGGGGAGACTACCACGATACGGAATATCTCGATTCCGGCCGGGTAAAACTGACCTATTATCTGCCGCTGGCCGAAATCATCTATGATTTTTTTGATCTGCTTAAATCGCGCACCCGCGGCTACGCCTCTCTTGACTACAGTCTGCACGGTTACCGGCAGTCAGCCCTGGTCTTGATGGATATTCTGGTCAATACCGAAAAGGTTGATGCCCTCTCTTTCATCATTCACCGGGATAAAGCTTACCAGCGGGGCAAAGAGATGGTGGAAAAACTGCGCGGGATTATACCCCGCCAGATGTTTGATGTGCCAATCCAGGCCGCGGTGGAAAATAAAATTATTGCCCGGGAAACGATCAAGGCTCTGCGTAAAAATGTAACCGAAAAACTTTACGGCGGGGATGTCACCCGCAAACGCAAGCTGCTGGAGAAACAAAAAGAGGGCAAGAAAAAGATGAAAAAGATCGGCCGCGTCGAAATCCCCCAGGAAGC
>CAYTER010000061.1:0-10527 GCA_964436815.1 uncultured Syntrophomonadaceae bacterium | reverse complement strand
GGAGAGATATTTGTGCTTGATATGGGCGAACCGGTAAAGATTGTCGATCTGGCTAAAGATATGATCATTTTATCGGGTTTGAAGCCTGAACGGGATATAAAAATTGAATATAGTGGTTTACGGCCGGGAGAAAAGCTTTATGAAGAACTGTTCAGCGATCGGGAAAATTTTGCGGTTACCAGGCACGAGCGGATATTTATCGCTCCCGATTCGGCATATGAAAATGAAGAAATCAAGGCAGAGCTGAACAAACTAGGAGCAAGACTGGGCTTAGGCGAAAAGTTGGCGGAAATGTTTATCAACTAGTTTCAATTGATTATCGAGGCGATATATATAAATAAAAAGTGAGGTTTAATCAATGTATCTAGTTACCGGTGGGGCTGGTTTTATTGGCAGCAACATAGTCAGACGGCTTGTAGGAAAAGGAGAGAAGGTCCGGGTTTTTGATAATTTTTCCACCGGCAAACGTGAAAATCTTTCCGGTTTAGGCGGAATTGAAATTGTTGAAGGCAGTCTGACAGATTTGGCTGCTTGCTGTCAGGCTCTGGTTGGAGTCAGATATGTTTTGCACCAGGCAGCCATCCCCTCGGTGCCGCGTTCGATAGCTGATCCGCTGCAGAGCAATGAGGTTAATATTACAGGAACCTTAAACCTGCTTATTGCTGCCAGGGATGCTGGTTTAAAAAGGGTGGTTTTTGCCGCTTCTTCTTCAGCCTACGGCGATACCGCTATTTTGCCGAAGGTCGAAACAATGCCCGCTGATCCGCTTTCTCCTTATGCAATTGGAAAATACACCGGGGAGCTTTATACAAAAGTTTTTGCCAGCATCTACGGGCTGGAAACGGTTTCGCTCCGCTACTTTAATATCTTTGGACCGCACCAGGATCCGGCATCTGAATACGCGGCGGTTATTCCTAAATTTATTAAGGCTATGCTTAAGGGTGAAGCGCCTGTAATTTACGGTGATGGTGAACAGTCGCGTGACTTCACCTATATTGACAACGCCGTAGACGCAAATTTGCGGGCCTGTCTAAGCGATCAAGTTGGAAGTGGCGAGGTTATCAATGTAGCCTGTGGGGAAAGCTACACCTTAAACCAAATGGTTGAGACACTTAATGAGATTTTAGGGTTGAATATTAAACCGGTTTATACAGAACCACAAAAAGGCGATGTTAAGCATTCTCTGGCTGATGTCGGGAAGGCGAAAGAGTTATTAGGTTATAAAGTAAAAGTTGGCTTCAGGGAAGGTTTAGAGCGCACTGTGGAGTGGTTCAAAAATGTTTAATATATTAGTGACGGGTGGGGCCGGCTATATTGGTTCACATGCGGTTAGAATTTTAAGAGAGGCCGGCTATGGAGTTGTGGTCTATGATAATTTGAGCCGCGGGCACCGGGAGGCAGTGAACGGTTTCGCCTTTGTTGAAGGGAATACAGCGGATAGCGCCAGGGTAAAGGCCGTCTGTGAAGAATATAAGGTAGGAGCGGTGATGCATTTTGCCGCCCACAGCCAGGTGGGGGAATCGGTAGAGCAGCCCCGCCTTTATTATGAGAACAATGTGGTCGGCGGACTGAAGCTGTTGGAAGCAGTTTTAGATACCGGGATCAAGTATTTTATTTTTTCTTCCAGCGCTGCGGTATACGGTGAGCCGGAACGGGTACCGATTGATGAGGAACAACCTCTAAAGCCAACTAACCCCTACGGTGAAACAAAAGCGCTTATCGAAAAAGCGCTCAAGTACTATGATATCGCATACGGTCTTAAGTCAGTCAGCCTGCGTTACTTTAACGCTGCCGGGGCGGGGATGGAAGGCGATTTGGGCGAAGACCACGATCCCGAAACGCACCTGATTCCACTGGTTATCAAGGCAATTATGGATCAGGGGGCACCGCTTACTGTATTCGGTGATGATTATCCCACTGTGGATGGCTCGGCGGTGCGCGACTATATCCACGTTGATGATTTAGCTGTTGCCCACCTGTTGGCCCTGGAAGCGCTGCTTAAAGGAAAACCCGGTTCAGTTTATAACCTGGGAAACGGCAGCGGTTTTTCTGTACTGGATGTCATTAAGACCGCTGAAAAGATTACCGGTATGAAGGTGCCTTATAAAATAGGACCGCGCCGGGCCGGTGATCCGGCAGTACTGGTAGCTTCAGCCAATAAAGCAAGAGGTGAGCTCGGCTGGCAACCGCGCTACAGCAGCCTCGAAAAGATTTTCGAAACTGCCTGGCGCTGGTCCCGAACCAGGCCTGCAGGATATAAGAATCACTGAATTAAGAATATAGGGCATAGCTGTTAGCATTAACATTAATAAATAGTTATAAATGGCGTTGACATACAATAATGGTTTAATTATAATGTGCTCAGCGCTTTTTTTATTTAGGCCATGTTTTTAATGGGGGATAAGAATGGTTGATAAGATGCTTACACCGGAAGAAGTGGCGATCAGACTCTCGGTAACACCCAACACAGTTAGGGGGTGGTTGCGGGAGGGCAGCTTGAAGGGTATAAAGCTTGGTAAAAGAATCTGGAGAATTAAAGAAGCCGACCTGCTTAATTATTTATGTTGCGAGCAAAGCAGCGAATATATAATTGAAGATATTGAGGAATCCTTTTCTTCAGAGGATTTAATAGCAGTTCGTCAAGGCCTGGATGATATCAAACACGGTCGATTTATCTCACTTAATGAATATGAATGTGGTAAGCGTCCATGAATTACAAAGTAGTCTTATCCAAAGAAGCAATCAAAACATTGGATAAGATTGATCGAAACCTGGAAAAACGAATGCGTGAGGCAATGCGGTTACTGGAAGAGGAACCAAATCAAGCAGGGAAAGCTGTAATAGCGATGCAGGGATTACGTTCCCTGCGTGTGGGAGATTGGCGTATCCTTTATACCGTACAAACAAGTAATGATACTGTTTGTGTTTTAGCGATCAGGTGTAGAGGTGGTGCCTACCGGTTTTGATTAATTGTGGAAAGGCAAATTAATATTATTATGACAACTTTAGACATTTAAACTTATTTTTTGCAGCAAAAAATGTAATTTTATAGTATAATAACCCCATAAAGATATAAATGTACTCAGGGAGGAATTGAAAATGGCTGAATCGCGGAAAGAGTTGCGTAAAGTAAAAGCCGGATCATCAAAATCGAAACTGTTTAAAATTATTGCCGTTGTTTTGATTTTAGCAGGGTTTGGCGTGTTGGGTTTTGCCGGATTTCAGAAGCTTTATGTAGGCTATCACCAGGCGAAACTGCGTGAAGCTTACCAGGCTACAGCGGGATTCAAGCGGGTTGAACTGGTACCCGAAAAGATCGTAATTGAAGAATGGCAGCCGATGCGGATGGTCATTCCTGCCATTGATGTTGATTTAGTAGCTATCGGTGGCGGCAGTGTTTTTGATAAAGCGCTCCTCGACAAAGGGCCGACCCATTTTAATGATCTGACCAGCATGGGTGTTAATGTTCCCGGTGATTTACCTAATACAGAACGAGGCAATGTCGGGTTTGCCGGCCATCGGGCCGGTCGTTGGAATTTTTTCTTAAATCTTGACAAACTAAATGAGGGCGACGAGATTTACCTGGATGTCGCCGGTTACCGCTTCATTTACGAGGTGGAATGGGTCAAGGTTTTTGGCAAGTATGACTGGGAGCCCCTGGAGACGACAGACTATCCGGCGATCACTCTGCAGACCTGCGAGCCGCCTCATGTTTCCAATCCTAACTACCGTCTGATGGCTCGCGGTAAATTGGAATCGGTGATTCCGGTACCGATGGAGCTGCCTGATGCCAACTAAAGCTGATGAGCGGCGCTGTCGCTTTTGCGAGGCGCCGCTTGTTCATAATTTCATCAACCTTGGGGTATCACCCCTGGCCAACTCATATTTAAGAGCAGATCAGCTGCTGCAGGCTGAAACATTTTATCCCCTGCAGGCCTATGTCTGCTCTTCCTGTTTTCTGGTCCAGCTCGAAGAGCTGAGCAGCCCCTACGAGATCTTCAGCGACTACGCCTATTTTTCATCTTTTTCAACGAGCTGGCTGGAACATGCCCGCATTTATGCTACCGAGGCGATCGCGAGATTCAAATTAACCGGTGAGAGCCTGGTCGTAGAAATCGGCAGTAACGACGGCTATTTACTGCGCTATTTTAAAGAGGCCGGCATACCGGTACTGGGGATTGAACCCGCTGAAAATGTGGCCGCCGCCGCAATAAGCCAGGGCATTGAAACGCAGGTAGGGTTCTTTAACAGCAACCTGGCAGCAGAATTTATAGCCAGCAATCGCCAGGCGGACCTGATCATTGCCAATAACGTTATGGCGCACATCCCTAAGACCAATGATCTGATGCAGGCTTTTAAAATGCTGCTTAAACCCGGTGGGAGCATCAGCATCGAAACGCCGCATCTGATGGCTTTAATTGAAGAAAAGCAGTTTGATACTATTTATCATGAACACTATTCATACTTTTCATTGACAGCACTGGATAATATTTTAGAAGCGCACGATCTCCTGATTTATGATTTGGAGAGGCTTTCCACCCACGGGGGTTCGCTGCGGATTTTCGCCGGTCACGCCGCAGAACGGCAGGAGATGGTTTCCGCTGCAGTGCGGGAGGGTTTGGCTGAGGAGAAAGAGAAAGGGTACCAGGATATTGATTTTTATAGTGGCTTTGAGCAGAGCGTGCAGCAGGTAAAACGTAGTTTGCTGCAGGGCCTGATTGCCATCAAGGAGGCGGGTAAATCAATAGCAGCCTATGGCGCGCCGGCTAAGGGCAATACCCTGCTCAATTACTGCGGGATTGGGAGCGATTTTATCGATTACACAGTTGACTTAAGCCCGCACAAGCAAGGGCTCTTTTTACCGGGCAGCAGACTGCCGATTTTCGACCCGCAAAAAATATGGGAAACCAGGCCTGATTACCTGTTGATACTGCCCTGGAACTTAAAAGAGGAGATTATGGAGCAGATGGACGGGATCAACGAATGGGGCGGTCGCTTCATTATTCCAATTCCGGAATTCAAAATTTATTCGTAACGGGGTGATCCGGTGAAAAAATATTTGCCTGGATTAATGATATTTATGTTAATCGCTGGTTTATGCTCTACCGGCTGCACCCCGGAAGTAAAAGAGGTCGATCCGGCAGCTTTAAATGCTGTTGATCACTATGTTGAAGAGCTGACCATTGCAATACTGGAAGCCGAACCCGATTTAAGGGGCTGGGTGAGAGAACCATACGCCGGGGATTTACCTCTTGTTTATGATACCGAAAGGATCGATTGGCTTAAGGAGCATCGTCTGAAGATCGAAGCAGCTGAACAGCTGCGGGATGCCAAGGCATTTCCTGCTGAAAGCGACATCTTAAGGTGGAAGGTTGTAGTAGTGAGGGGAGAAAATGAATGGTTGCTCGAGGGGCAGGTCGTGAACAATGCCCTGAAAGAATTGCAGATATTAAGTGAGGAAATTACCGCTGCAATTACTCTAATTGAAGCGGAGAGCGGTGAACTTAGCCTGGAACAGTCGGCAGATATTTTAGAACTGGTAGAAGAGATCAAACCGCGGATAGAGGCCGTCAGGGAAGTATTTTACAAGTGAGTTGTAAGGAAGGAATTAGGAAAGATGATATTCAGGGAAAGTGATTTAAAAGGGGTTTTTATCATTACCCTGGAAGCCGCGAAAGATGATAGGGGCAGTTTTGCCCGTACTTTCTGCTGCCGGGAATTTGCGGCAGCCGGACTTGAGACTGATTTTGTTCAGCATAGTATTTCGGAGAACCGGAAACGGGGCACTCTCAGGGGGCTCCACTACCAAACGGCACCGGCAGCTGAAACCAAGGTGGTGCATTGTGTAAGGGGTTCTCTTTTTGATGTCATTGTCGATTTACGCCCCCGGTCTGCAACCTATTGCCAATGGGCCGGCTTTGAGTTGAGCGCCGGAAAGAGGCAGTTGCTCTACATCCCTGAAGGCTTTGCCCACGGCTTTCAAACCCTTGAGGATGATACGGCAATCCATTACCTGATTTCACAGTATTACACTCCGGAACTGGCTGCGGGAGTGAGGTGGAATGATCCGGCGTTCGGCATCAGGTGGCCACTGCCTGAACCGATTATGGCGGAAAAAGATCGATTATGGCCGGATTATCAGCGATGAAAAAGGTATTACTGACCGGCGCAAAAGGTTTTATCGGGAGCCACTGCCTGGCGCCTTTATTAAAACGAGGTTTTACTGTGCATGCGATCAGTTCCCGCGGCAGTTGGAATAGCGCTGATCAAGATGTTGAATGGCATCATGCTGATCTGCACAGACCGGAACAGATTTTAAAGTTAATGATGGAGATAAAGCCAGATTACCTGTTGCACCTGGCCTGGGATGTCGGTCACGGCACTTACTGGAATTCGATGGGAAATATACGTTGGGTCAGGAGCAGCCTCAGCTTGCTGGAAGCTTTTATGGAAGCCGGGGGGAAAAGGGCGGTGGCAGCCGGCAGCTGTGCCGAGTATGACTGGAGCGATGGCTGCTGCAGTGAAAGCAGTACACCTTTAAAACCGGCAACATTTTATGGCGTTTGTAAAGACGCCCTGCAGAAGATGATGACGGCGGCCTGCCGTGAATCAAAAGTGAGCTGCAGTTGGGGCCGGTTGTTTTTCTTATATGGCCCCGGGGAATACGAGAAGCGTTTAATACCCTCTGTCATAACCTCCTTACTGGCCGGCCAGGAGGCGCTTTGCACCCACGGGGAACAGGAAAGAGACTACCTGTATGTTAAAGACGCCGCCGCTGCCCTGGTTGCCCTGCTCGACAGCCGGGTGGAAGGTCCGGTTAATATCGCCTCCGGTCAGGCAGTTAAACTTAAAACTTTAATCGCGGCTGCGGCAGAAGAGGCCGGGAGGCCTGAGCTGGTGCGCCTGGGGGCTATCAGCGCTGCTGCGGGGGAACCGGCCTTAATTGTGGCTGATACAGGTCGCCTCAACGAGGAGGTAGGCTGGCAGCCACGTTATTCAACGGCAGAAGGGATGCAGGAAACGTTAGCCTGGTGGAAGAAGAATAAGAATCAGTAAGCTGAAAAGTTTGGGGGCTTTAAAAAACCTTGAAAAACGCTGAAAAGTTAAATATTGTTATTGTCGGCACCGGTTACGTGGGGCTTACCACCGGTTTGGCGCTGGGTTATTTAGGGCATCAGGTAACCTGTGTTGATAATGATCAGGCAATCATTGATAAGCTTAACAAAGGAATTTCCACCATCTATGAGCCCGGGCTTGAAGAGCTGCTAAGCGAGAACAAGGGTAATGTCATTTTTACCCGGGATCTGGTCGGAGCGCTCCCCCTGGCTGATCTAGTAGTCATTGCTGTCGGCACTCCGTCTAAGGAAAACGGTGATACCGATCTCAGCTATGTTGAGGCGGTAGCCCGTGAGGTTGGCGCCTCAATGGATCTCAAAGAACCGCCGCTGATCATCAACAAGTCAACGGTGCCGGTTGGCACAGCCCGCCGGGTAGAAACAGTGGTCAGGGAAGAACTGGACAGACGCTGTGGAGATTGTCATTTTAGCGTGGCTTCAAATCCCGAATTTTTGCGGGAAGGTTCCGCCCTCTATGATACTTTTTACCCCGACCGCATCGTGGTCGGGGCAACGGAGATTAATGCCCTCAACCTGGTGCGCCAGATGTACGCCCCGATCCTGGAGCAAACTTTTACCCCACCGCAAGCTGTACCGCGCCCGGAAGGCTATAATCTACCGGCTTTGGTTAGCACCAGCCCAACCAGCGCCGAGTTGATCAAGTATACAGCCAATGCTTTCCTGGCAACGAAGATTTCTTTCATTAACGAATTTTCGAGCCTGGCCGAAAAAGTTGGCGCCGATATAGTAGAAGTAGCGAAAGGTATCGGCCTCGACAAGCGGATTGGTTCCGGGTTTCTTAAAGCCGGGGTTGGCTGGGGCGGCAGCTGTTTTCCCAAGGATGTGCGCTCAATACTGTTTACCGGCAGCCAATATGGTTGCGAGATGAAACTGGTCCAGGCTGCCCAGGAGGTTAACCGGCTGCAGAAGTTAAAGGTTATTGAAAAGCTGCAGCAAACCCTGAAAGTAATCAGGGGCAGCACGGTTGGTCTGCTGGGGCTGGCTTTTAAGGCTAATACCGATGACATCAGGGAATCTCCGGCCATCGATGTTATTGAAGAACTGCTTGATATGGGAGCCAGGGTCAAGGTTTTTGATCCGGTGGCGATGGGTAAATATCGCCTGACTTATCCGGATCAAAAAATTGTTTACTGTCAATCGGCTGAGGATACGGTTAGCGAATGCGACGCCCTGGCCATTCTGACTGACTGGGAAGAGTTCCTGCACCTGCCCTGGGCCATGTTTGGTGAAAAGATGAAAAGTAAAGTTATCATCGACGGGCGTAACATGCTTGACCGGGAGTTACTGCAGCAGTATGGTTTCACGTACAGTGGAATCGGCCGTTAAAGCGGTTTTAAATTAAGTGCCGGAGGAACCTGGGTGGCCTTAAAGGTAGCTGTAATCATCACCAGGGCTGACGACCTGGGCGGAGCGCAGAGCCATGTGCGCGATTTGGCTCTGGAGCTGAAAGCGCGCGGCAACGATGTTACGGTTTTTGCCGGAAGCGAAGGGGCGCTTTTTGAAGCCCTTAAACCGCGGGCTATTGACTGTCGCGTAATTGATTGCCTGGTGCACCCGATTGCGCCGCTTAAGGATCTGCAGGCTTATTATGAGATTAAAGCCCGAATAAAAGAATTAAAGCCCGATCTGGTCAGCACGCATTCCAACAAGGCCGGCTTTTTAGGGCGGCTGGCCGCAGACGCGCTCGGTATTCCGGTTGTGCATACTTCACACGGCTTTTTATTTGGCGGCAGGAGGCAGACGCTTACCGGCCGCTTTTACCGTTTGATGGAGAAGTTTGCAGCAGCATGGGGCGATATGGTAATCGCCGTTTCACAAAGTGAGCACGATCTGGCTGCCGGTTTAGGGGTAATCCCGTCGCATAAAATGACGGTGGTTTACAACGGGTTGCCGGAGATGGCCGAAGCCGGCAGGACAGCCAATCCGGAAACAGAACCGGCGCGCTTAATCATGATTGCCCGCTTTGAAAAGCCTAAAGATCACCTGACCCTGATCAGGGCGCTGGGCGGGTTGAAGGAAATGGACTGGCAACTGACCCTGGTCGGTGACGGTAAAGGGAGGGCTGCTGCCGAAAGTATGGCGGCGGAACTGGGTTTAAGCGAGCGACTTGAATTCACCGGAACCCGCAGAGACACTGAAGCGCTGCTCGGGGACTCTTCGATCTTCATATTAAGCAGCAGGAGGGAAGGCTTCCCGATCAGTATACTGGAAGCGATGCGGGCCGGGCTGCCGGTAGTGGCCACGCGTGTCGGTGGTATTCCTGAAGCGGTAATTGAGGGAGAAACAGGCTTACTTTTTGATCCCGGGGATGAAGCTGCTTTAAGGCAGCAGCTTGCGAAACTGATCGCTGATCCTGCTTTGCGTAAGAAGATGGGCCTGGCCGGGCAAAAGAGCTTTCGCGAGCATTTCACTTTAAAACAGATGGTTGATCAGACCGAAAAAGTCTATCTGAAAATACTGGGTCAGCATGATTAACAGGGAATCTGTACTATATATGAGCAGGAAAAAGCGGATAAATAAGGAAATAGCACATAATAAATTAAAAAGAAATGTTAACCAGGAGAACAGGGAGGCAGAATGATGAAAGTAGTGATCCTGGCCGGTGGAATGGGTACCAGGCTGGCCGAAGAGACGATAACCCGGCCGAAACCGCTGGTTGAGATCGGCGGACGCCCGATCATCTGGCATATTATGAAACTCTATGCCCACTACGGGTTCAAGGAGTTTATTGTTGCCCTTGGCTACAAGGGTGAAATGATCAAGCGTTACTTTCACGATTACTATCACTTAAATGGCAGCGTAAGCATATCGCTGGCTGACGGCAGGCTGCAGGTACACGATGCCGTAAAGGAAGACTGGCTGGTGCACCTGGTTGAGACGGGCCTCAATACCAATACTGGCGGACGAATTAAGAAGCTGGCAGAATGGCTTGGCAAAGATACCTTTATGCTTACCTATGGAGACGGCGTTTGTAATGTTAACTTAAACGATCTTTTAGCTTTCCATCGCCGGAGCGGTAAGCTTGTCACAGTGACAGCAGTACGCCCGCCGGCCCGTTTCGGGAGTCTTAATTTTACGGACGGCGACCTGATCACTAAGTTTGTGGAGAAGCCTCTCAGCGGGGAAGGCTGGATCAATGGGGGCTTTTTTATTTGTGAAAGCGCTGCTTTAGATTATATCAAAGACGACGTGCCCTGGGAAAGTGAACCGCTGCGCATGCTGGCGGCTGATGGCCAGCTGGTCGCCTACCGCCACGACGATTTCTGGCAGTGCATGGACACTTACCGCGAATTAAAAATCCTTGAAAACTATTGGAAAAGCGGCCAGGCGCCTTGGAAAATCTGGTGAAACTCCCCCTCACCCCGACCCTCTCCCTCCGGGGGAGAGGGAG
>CAYTER010000060.1:3511-10764 GCA_964436815.1 uncultured Syntrophomonadaceae bacterium | reverse complement strand
AAAAGTTATTGACATATGTCGGAATGCGCGTATAATAAGAATTGAAAATGACATATGTCATAAACCAACGGGAGGTGTTTACAAATGCCGGGACGTGATGGAACTGGTCCGATGGGTTATGGTGCAATGACCGGCCGGGGGATGGGTGCTTGCGCCGGAGCGCCGGGCTACAGATTTGGGGCAGGTTTTGGCCCGGGCTTTGGTTGCCATCGTGGATTCGGCCGCGGTTTCGGACGGGGCTATGGCTGGAACTACAATCCCAGCCTGGAAGCGCCCAGAGCGGACAAGGAATTTTTAGAAGATCAGAAAGCTTTTTTAAAGAGCCGCATGGAAGCAATCGATAAACAGCTTGAAAATCTGTAGAGAGCGGCAGGGATAGCCTGACACGTGGCAGGCTTTCCTTGCTGTTAATGGGGTATTTAAATATGCCAAGACCGCTAAAGTGGAGAAAAGTATGCTGCCTGCCGGAAAGCAATCGTTTTGGACCGCTCGATATCAGGGCCAGTGAAGATAATTCTGTGACGATGACCATCGATGAATATGAGACAATCCGGCTGATCGACCTGGAGGGTTTTACCCAGGAAGAATGCGCCTGTCAGATGAATGTTGCGCGGACCACTGTGCAGGGTATCTACAATAATGCCAGGAAAAAGCTGGCTGAATCGCTGATCAACGGAAAAGTTTTGTTTATTGAAGGCGGGGAGTACCGTTTATGTGAAGGCACCGGAAGCAACTGCTACGGCGGGGGTTGCCGCCGGCACCGTTATGGCGGCGGTCAGGGCAAAGATGGCGATCGAGGTGAATGACAATATTTTACACGGACAAGGTAATTGAACATTTTACAAATCCACAGAATGCTTACATTATGCCTGATTGCGATGCTTACGGTACTATCGGCGATCCGGCCTGTGGCGACTCGCTCACCTTCTATATCAGGGTGAAGGATAACCGGCTCGAGGAAGTCAGCTACCTGGTGCTGGGATGTTGCGGAGCCATTGCCACTTCGAGCATGACTTCAGTGCTGGCCAGGGGAAAAACCCTTGAAGAAGCGCTTAAAATGACGGATGAGGATATTATCAAAGCCCTGGATGGTTTGCCGGAGAGCAAGGTTCACTGTTCGATCCTAGGAGTTAAAGCCCTGCAAAAGGCCATTAATAATTTTTACGCCAGGCACGAGCGAAGAGAGGAGTAAATAATTATGAAAGTAGCATTACCGGTAGATGATCAAAGTTTGGAAACAACGGTTTGCATGTCTTTCGGAAGGGCTCCATATTTTATGCTTTATGAAACCGAAACAAAAGAGCACAGTTTTCTTGGAAACAGCGCCGCTAATAGCCCGGGAGGAGCCGGTATCAAGGCTGCTCAAACAATTGTTGATAGTCAGGTTGATGTACTGCTTACGCCGCGCTGCGGCGAAAATGCGGCAGGAGTATTACAGACAGCCGGCATTAAACTCTACAAAACGGTTCCCGAATCGGCTATGGGAAATATTAATTCTTTTCTGGCCGGCGATCTTTCTCCTTTAAACGAGATCCATGCCGGTTTCCATAACCGGAGAGGTCGGTAAAAGATGAATATTGCCATTCTCAGCGGTAAAGGAGGTACTGGCAAAACTTTGTTGGCAGTAAATCTGGCCGCAGTCGCCGATCATGCCGTTTATATTGATTGTGATGTGGAAGAGCCAAACGGCCACCTCTTTTTCAAGCCTCAGGATATAAGGTCTGAAAGTGTAGCGGTAAAAATACCGGTAGTTGATGACAATCTCTGTAGCGGCTGCCGCATCTGCGTTGATTTCTGCCGCTATAATGCCCTGGCTTATATTATCGACCGGTTAGTTGTTTTTGAGCAGATTTGCCACTCCTGTGGCGGCTGCAGCCTCTTGTGTCCGGAAAATGCTCTGCGGGAAGAAGATCGCATTATAGGCCACATCAAAGAAGGAAATTCCCACCGGGTTAAGGTTTATTCCGGAATACTTAATGCCGGTGAAGCTTCGGGTATTCCAATCATCAAGAAATTACTGAGCCAGGCCAGAATAAAGCAGCCTGATTTTTGCCTGATTGATTGTCCTCCCGGAAGCGCCTGCATTGTGATGGAAACAATCAGGGATGCTGATTACTGTATTTTAGTAGCCGAACCGACGCTTTTTGGTGTACATAATCTGAATTTGGTCTCTGATCTGGTCAGTCTGTTTAATAAGCCCTTTGGGGTGATCCTAAACAAGTGTCTTGAAGATGATGAAAATCCTGCAGAGCAGTTTTGCCATGATAAAGGTCTTAACATTCTGGGGCGAATCGCCTTTGATCAGGAGTTGGGGTTTATTAATTCGAAAGCTTTAATTGCCTCCAGGGAAAACAACCGCTTTAAAGCCCTGTTTTCCTCATTATTGGCCAGTGTGCTGAAGGAGGTTCAGTATGAAGCAGTTGTTAATTCTTAGCGGTAAAGGAGGTACGGGTAAAACTACGGTAGCATCCGCCTTTATCCGCCTGGCAGAGGCTGAAGCTTTTGCCGATTGCGATGTTGATGCTCCCAACCTCCACCTGGTTATGAATTGGTTAGGTGAACCGTACATAACTGATTACTACGGTTTGCCAAAGGCAGAAATAGATTATGAACGTTGTACGGGCTGTGATCTGTGCCGGCAGAACTGCCGGTTCGATGCAATTAAAATCGGGGAGCATTACCTGGTCGATGCTTTCGCCTGCGAAGGGTGCGGGGTTTGCGAGGCAATCTGTCCCGAAGAAGCTGTTGTCCTGAAACCGGCAGTAGCCGGCGAACTGATGCTTTTCCGCGAAGATGAGGTAGCTTTTTCCACGGCCCAACTGCGGATGGGCAGCGGAACAACAGGCTTGCTGGTAACAGAGGTAAAAAAACAGCTGCGCGAAGCTGCGGGCGAAACTAGCCTGGCGATTATCGATGGCTCGCCTGGAATTGGTTGTCCGGTAATCGCCTCGCTTAACGGAGCTGACCTGGTGCTCATTGTCACCGAACCTTCAATTTCCGGAATCAGTGATCTGGAGCGGATTGTTGAGACAGCTGAGATATTTAATATGCAGATTGCTGTCTGTATTAATAAGTATGACACCAACCTTGAGAATACGGCCTTAATTGAAGAATATTGCAGTGAAAAGGATTTACCGCTCAGCGGTAAGATTCCTTTTGATCCCGAAGCGGTGAGGGCGATCAACTGCGGCAAAACAATTATTGATCTGGATTGCCCATCCGGCACTGCTGTAAAAGAGGTATATAACCGCACCATGGAATTATTGCGGTTTTAGATAAAAAAGCAGTTATATTTTACGAGCAAAAGGAGATGCGGTAGATTGAGTGAGAAATGCGATCAGACATGCAGCAGCTGCAGCGAAGAATGCGACGACAGGAAGGAGCCGAAACCGGATTTTACGGCAGAGCTTCACGCCTTGAGCAAAATTGGGAAAGTCATCGGGGTGATCAGCGGTAAGGGAGGGGTAGGCAAATCGATCGTCACTTCCATGCTGGCGGTAACTATGAATCGGATGGGCTACCACGCGGCAATTCTTGATGCCGATATTACCGGGCCTTCGATCCCGAAAACGTTTGGCCTGCAGGAGAAAGCTTCCGGTAATGAGTTTGGACTTTACCCGGTAAGGACAAAAACCGGGATCGATGTTATGTCGATCAATTTGCTGTTGCCGAACGATACAGACCCGGTAGTTTGGAGAGGGCCAATTATCGGCAATACGGTGAAGCAGTTCTGGACCGATGTGATCTGGACAGATGTGGACTATCTTTTTATCGATATGCCTCCGGGTACCGGTGATGTGCCGCTTACCGTTTTCCAGTCTATCGCGGTTGACGGGATCGTAATCGTTACCTCGCCACAGGAACTGGTAGCGATGATTGTTTCAAAAGCCGTCAAAATGGCGGAAATTATGAACATCCCGATTATCGGCCTGGTGGAAAACATGTCCTATTTTAAATGCCCGGATAATGGTAAAGAATACAAGGTTTTCGGGGAAAGCCATATTGATGAAATTGCCGAAAGGCACAAGCTTAAGGTTTTAGCCAAACTGCCAATTGATCCGGAACTTTCGGCAGCCTGTGATCAGGGTTTGATCGAAGACTTCAAGGGGAATTGGCTTGAACCGCTGGCCATGGAAATTAAAAACGGAGGAGGTAGTTTTGATGCTTAAAATCGCAATTGCCAGTGATAATGGAATGGTAACCCAGCATTTTGGACATTGTGAAAGTTTCATGGTTTTTGAGGCTGATGACGGCAAGATTATAAAAAGCGAAAATGTCGCCAGTCCGGGGCACAGACCCGGTTTTCTGCCGAACTTTTTAAATGACTTAGGCGTTAATGTGATCATATCCGGCGGTATGGGTGGCGGGGCGATCGATATTTTTAACGAACATGGGATTGAAGTAGTAATCGGGGTTAGTGGCGAGGCTAAAGGGATAGCTGAAGCCTATCTGGCCGGTGATCTGGTTTCAACCGGCTCGGCCTGCAAAGATCATCAGCATCATGATTCCTGCGGAGGCCACTAAGTTTTCGCTTTGACTTAAAAGTTAAATAGGCAAATAGAAGCACGGGAGCAGGAATTTCACCCGTGCTTCTATGCCTGTTTTATAACGGTTAGCCGAGGCTGCGGGTAGTTACTACATCAATCCCCGTATCGAGCAGGTTTTCGATTACTACGGTGCCCATCTTCACCGGTGCTGTCAATTCCACCTTGTTAATTTCTTCCATAGCCCTGAAGATTAAATCCTTCGGCAGCGGCTTACTTGTTTTTACCGGCAGGCGGGCCAGGGGGGCGTTCTGGATCACCACGGTTGAAGTCAGGGTGCGGGTCGGGTTGGTGTACTCCTCGAAGGCATATTCCCGTCCTTTTTTGCACTGCTGACCGCGGATCGCCAGATCCTCAGGCTTTTCTGCTACGCCGGAAACTTTTAATTTACAGCCCAGGGGGCAAAGAATACAGATCAGGTCTTTTTCTGCTTGTTCAGCCATCGTTACTGATCCTCCTTGGCCACTTCAACGGTCAGGGTGTCGAAGCTGGTCTCCGGCAGCTCGCTCTTCTTAAGCTTGAAAGTAATCATTTCACCGGGAGTCAGTACTTTTTTCCGGATCTTTTTAATCACCTGCTGATCGGCTTTAACGATCAGTTCACTATTTTCATGATTTCCGCGTACACGCATGTAAAGTTCCAGGTTTTCAGTGATCAGGTCCTTCCTGATCCGGTGAGGAACGATATAGCCGATGTTTTTACCCGGCCGGGTAGTGAAGGTTTGTTTTCCATCGACATCCCGGGTTTCTCCCCGGATCAACGCAGCCGCGCCGCGCCCCGCCTTAAAACTTTCGTCGGTTACCCAGTCGACCAGATCGTGCACATGGACCACATTACCGCAGGCAAAGATACCGGGTACCGTGGTTTCCATCGCTTCGTTTACCAGGGGGCCGCCTGTGGCCTGGTCAAGTTCGATGCCCGCTTCTTTGGAAAGCTCATTTTCCGGGATCAGGCCGCGGGAAAAAAGAATCGTATCGCATTCTATCTCACGGAAAGTGCCCTCCAGCGGTTGCTTATGCTCATCGGTGCGGGCGATGGTAATGCCCTCAACCCGGTTTTTACCTTTAATATCAACAATTGTGTGGCGGTAGAGCATGGGGATGCCGTAATCTTCCACACACTGCACGTAGTTTCTGACCAGTCCGTCTGAGTAATCCTTTCGCTCGATTACCGCTACCACTTCTGCGCCTTCCAGCACAATCCGCCGGGCCATGATCAGGCCGATATCACCGGAACCGAATACAACCACCTTGCGGCCGACCATATAACCTTCAATATTAACAAAGCGCTGTGCAGTGCCGGCTGAAAAGATCCCGGCCGGGCGCATACCGGGGATATTGATCGCTCCCCGGGTTCGTTCCCGGCAGCCCATCCCGAGGATGATTGCTTTGGCCTGAATGGTTGTCAGTCCGTCAACAGTATTGATATAGGTTATCTTTTTATCTTTGCTGATCGATAAAACCATGGTATCAAGTTTGCAGCGGATGCCCTGTTCTTTAAGGATATCAATGAAACGCTCGGCGTATTCAGGCCCGGTCAGCTCTTCGCGAAACTGGTGCAGGCCAAAACCGTTGTGGATGCACTGCTGCAGAATTCCGCCCAGCTCATGATCACGCTCGATGACCAAAATATCTTCGATACCGCTTTCGCGGGCGGCAACCGCAGCGGCCATCCCGGCCGGTCCGCCGCCGACCACAACCAGATCGTAAGCGGACTTTACGCCTGATTCCAGGGTTAGTCCGGTTGTCTGAGGCAGACACTTACCGATTGCTCCGCTCTCACGGGGATCAATTTCCCTGTTTTTAGTTGTGCCGCTTAAGATGTAAGAGCCGTTGTTGTCTTTATTGATTTCGGGCAGTTTTTTGTTCAGTTCACCGGCCAGGATTTGCATCACCCGTGGTCCGCAGAAACCACCCTGGCAGCGTCCGCCTCCGGGGCGGGTGCGTTTCTTAATGCCGTCTACGGTGCGGGCTCCGACCGGGCCGTGAATAGCCCTGACAATCTCGCCTTCGGTGATCTGTTCACAGCGGCAGATAATACGGCCGTAGCGGGGATCTTCGGCAATCATTTCAGCCCGTTCCGCTTCAGGCAGCGACATGAAAGGTTTGTATCTCCTGGCCCGCCTGATAAAATTGGTTTTTAATTGATAACCGCCTGCTTTTTCAATAATCAGGTTGGTAACATGAGCGGCGATAGCCGGAGCGGCTACCAGGCCGGGCGAATCGATGCCGGCAACGTTGAAAAAACCGGGTGAGCCGTCCGCTTCTTCAACAATAAAATCACCCTTGTCGGTTTTAGCACGCAGTCCGCTGAAAGTGGTGATCACTTCGTGAAAAGGCAGGTTCTTTTTTAGTTTTGCGGCATGTTCGCGTACATACTTAAGCCCGTTAGCGGTTGTCGCTGTGTCATCTGCTGAATGAACCGCTTCAGAGTTGGGGCCGATTATCAGGTTGCCATGAGCGGTAGGTGAAACCAGCACCCCTTTCCCGAGTGCTGTGGGGCAGGGGAAAAGGACATGTTTGGCCAGGGCGCCGGTGCCTTTATCGAGTAAATAATATTCACCCCGGTTGGGTTTAATTTTAAAAGAGGGGGGATTAATCATTTCGTTGATCCGAGCGGCGTGAAGGCCGGCGGCGTTAACCACGTAACGGGTCTCAATACTTTTATCGCCGCAGGTTAAACGGTAACCAGATCCATTTTTACTGATGG
>CAYTER010000060.1:0-3411 GCA_964436815.1 uncultured Syntrophomonadaceae bacterium | reverse complement strand
CCGATTATTGCTACGTCGTACATACTCTGCCTCCTGCTTAAATGCTATTTTATCTCACTTACAAATGCTTCAATCCGGTTTAAACCTTCAACGATATTTTCCATCGAGGTGGCAAAAGAGAGCCGCATGTAATCGGGTGCCCCGAATCCGGTGCCGGGTACGAGGGCTACCCTGTGGTTTTCAAGCAGGTGGGCGGCAAAATCATCACTGCTGCTGATTAACTTATCATGGTAAAATTTCCCAACAGCGTCAGCCATGGAAACAAAGAGATAAAAGGCGCCCAGCGGTTCCAAGGCCTTCAGGTATGGCAGGCTGTTGCTCCGCTCAAAAATATAACGCCGGCGTTCATCAAAAGCGCTGTGCATCTCCAGGATGCTGTCCTGCGGGCCCTTTAGCGCGGCAACGGTCGCCTTTTGGGCGATGGAGTTAGGGTTTGAGGCTGTGTGACTCTGAATATTGCTCATCACCGTAGCGATTTCAGCAGTGGAGGCCGTATAGCCAATGCGCCAACCGGTCATGGCGTAACTTTTTGATACGCCGTTGACGACAATAGTCAGTTCTTTAATCCTGTCATTAAAACTGGCGATGCTGAAATGTTTTTCAGCGCTGTATATTAATTTTTCGTAGATTTCATCGGAGATGACAAAGATCTTGTTTTTTAAACAAAAGTCGGCGATCGCCCGTAGTTCCTCTTCGCTGTATACCTGGCCGGTCGGGTTGACCGGGCTGTTTAAAATCAACACCTTGCTTCGGGCAGTTAGAGCCTGATTGAGATCGGTTACAGTTACTTTCAAGCTGTTGGCAAGCGCAGCTTCAACAAATACGGGAACACCATCGTTCAGGCGGACCATCTCAGGGTAGCTGACCCAGTAAGGCACCGGGATCAGCACTTCATCCCCGGGGTTCAGCAGCGCGGCTAAAATGTTGTTAATCGAATGTTTTGCACCATTGCTGACTACAATCTGGTTCGGCTTGTAACTGAGGCCGTTATCGGCGAGCAGCTTGGCGCAGATCGCTTCCCGGACTTCCAGGGTGCCGGCAGCCGGGGTATAGCGGGTATGTCCTTCATCTAAGGCTTTAACCGCTTCTTTGCGGATATTAGCGGGAGTGTCAAAATCGGGCTCACCGGCTCCGAAGCTGATCACATCAAGCCCCTGGCTCTGCATTTCCTTGGCTTTGCTGTCAATGGCCATTGTCGGCGAAGGACTGATCGCTAAGGCTTTTTTCGATAACATAGTTGCTCACCTCTGATATATAGTCTGAAAAATATTTTACCATAGAACCGCCTGAAGATCTTTACTATTGAGGCTTTCTCAGGAAGTTGTCGTTCGCGATCGTTCACTTAAGAATTAAACTCGGCTCATCAAGGTGCGCCACAGGAAGCCTCCTAAGTCGACACCTAGTCTCCTGAGTCGGCCTGGCCCTCAGGAAAAGCTGAAGGTGTTAATTATAATTGAGTGCCAGGTCCTGCTCTGCACCTTAACTCGCCGGTAATTCAAATTCGTTTACTTAATGCTCACTTGCAACTTCTGAGAAAGCCTGATGTTTGCTTTCACTTGGTTTTTTTAAATCAGTCAGGATTATGTCGGGTTGCTAATAGTGAGCGTTGGCTACCGTAGAAGCCTCACACGTATTAGTGCTAATCAAGCATCGTTTGGACGTAAGCAGGGGGAATCCAGAGCAGGTCGTTTTCAAGCAGCTGCAGGGGATTAACCGGAACCTGCCCGATATTCAGCTCCCAATGCAGATGAGGGCCGCTTGCGTAGCCGGTCATGCCTACTGTGCCGATCTGCTCGCCGCGTTCAATTGTCTGACCGGCGGTAACGGTTAATGTTTCCAGGTGCATGTAAGTGCTGGAAAGATTGAGACCGTGATCAATAATGACCGTATTTCCGCCGGAAAGTAAAAATTCGGCCAGTCTGACAATGCCGCGGTTGGTGGCCACTACGGGCAAACCTTCATCAGCGGCGAAATCAATACCGTTATGGCGGCGTGGCGGGTTTTCATTAATGTACCTGATTGCAGCATACTCGGATGAAATTCTGCCTTCCAGGGGCAGTATAAACTCCTGCAGCCAGAGGGGGTAAGGTTCAGTTGTTTCACGGGCGATCCTGGTTTTTTCGCGGTCTTCGGCCAGGCGCTCAGCGGTCCACCCGACAGTAGCGCTGGGCGGCACGCTGAAGCGCGATACATGAAAATCTTTTTCAACTATGGCAACTGCTTTGCTGACCATGAATCCGCTCATTTGACCGTTATCCGATTTAACCTGAACTTCATAACTACCAGGCTCTGTATCATAGCTAATGGCGATTACCAGGTAATAGTTTTCACCTACCCGGTAATGATCGGAAATAAATCCCGGAAAATTAAACAAAACTTCGACATCCCCGTCTACCGGGAGCGGGGTAGCTTCGATAATCAGAAAATCACCGGGCGCAGGACTCTCCGGATAGAGATAGATTCCGGGTTCATCGCCAACTGTAGAGGAATAAGGCACAAGCAGGTTTATTTGCGACTCTGTCCTGGCAACCGGTCTGGCGCTGATTAAATAGACCAGCAAAAAGACTATGGTCACCACCAAAAGAGATAAAACCGGAAAAATTAAAAGCGGTTTGCTATTTTTTTTATTTGATTTCGTCATCTTATTCCTTCGGCGCAGTCAGTAAAAGATATTTTTACTTTTTGCGTGATTCGGCCTTTTTCCAATCGCTCAGGAAGCTTTCGATTCCGGCATCGGTCAGCGGGTGCTTGAACATTTGCTGCAGTACTTTAAAAGGCATGGTGGCGATATGGGCTCCGGCCAGGGCTACAGCAGTAACATGCTCCGGGTGGCGGATGCTGGCGGCGATTACTTCGGCATCTAAATCATGCAGGTGGATGACATCGACAATATCGCTTACCAGGTCGACACCCCGGTGCCCGATATCATCCAGACGTCCGATAAAGGGGCTGACGTAGGCGGCGCCGGCCTTAGCGGCCAGGAGAGCCTGGTTAACAGTAAAGATCAGGGTAACATTAACTTTAATGCCTTCCCTGGAGAGAGTTTTAACCGCCTGCATACCCTCAGGAATGATCGGAATCTTGACAACCACATTTTTATGCACAGCGGCCAGCTTGCGGGCTTCTCTGACCATTCCTTCGTAATCTAGAGCGATCACTTCAGCGCTGACCGGGCCATCGACCAGGTCGCAAATAGCGGGAAGAATTTTGGTAAAGTCTTCATCTTCACGGGCGGCCAGTGAAGGGTTGGTGGTTACACCGCTGAGTACGCCCCACTGTGCTGCCTGGCGTATTTCATCGACGTTGGCTGTATCAAGGTAAAGTTTCATAAGTATATACCTCCAAATTTTTAGTTTTACATTTTTATTATACCTGAATAGCACATTTAATGTCTTCCCGCTGTTTTATTGC
>CAYTER010000059.1:0-11422 GCA_964436815.1 uncultured Syntrophomonadaceae bacterium | reverse complement strand
AAAAAGCTTAAAGATTAGTGTGGAAGCAGAGCCGCGCTTTTTTTTGCATAACACAGGGGGATGGTTTTCCTGTGTTATTTTCACTGGTGGATACCAACATCCACTAGCCGCAACACAGGGGCAACACAAGAGAACCTACCCCCTGTGTTCCCCTGTGTTATATAGCAACAATTTATTCGACGATTATAACTGCTTTCATCGTATCAGGATGCGCACTGCAATGATATGGATAATACCCGGGCGTATTTAAAGTTAAAGAGAACGACTCTCCTTCTGCAAGGGCTCTTGAGTTTTGCTCAGGATAGTAGTTATGACCGGGATGTGGATCTGTATTAATATAGTGATCGAAGGGATCATTATTTATCCATTTTAGAGTTGTTCCCGCATCGATAATGATATCCTGGAGATCAAAGCGATTATTCTCCATGCTAATAATAATTTCTGACTGACCTCTGAGATCTGTAAAAGCTGAAGCAAGAGTTCTGTCAATCGCAAACTGGAACATGCCATCATGACAGCTTCCATCAGGCCAGCATGCTTTATATTCAACGCTATACTTGCCATCAGGAGAATCAGGATCCATCATAACCCTCATGCCCAGCTTATTTTCATCGATAAGCGTTTCTCCGTAACTGTATACCTGACCATCCTGGCCGGTTATTACGATCTCTGAGAGAGCAATAACATCAAAGTCGAAGTTAACCACAACATTAATTGGCACTGCAGGGATTATTGCTTCATGAGCAGGAACGTTATCGACATAATGGGGCGATTTAACAGGAAGCTCAAACGTTATTTCCACTTCAGGACCAACCATCGGCTCTTCAGGGGCATCTTGAGCGTCATCATCTATTACTTCTTCAACTGCAATATCGTTGCCGGCGCAGCCAGTAAAAAGGACCATGGCTATTAGAAGAATAGAAGATAACCAGAATATATGTTTTAGTGTTCTATTTATATACATTTCATCAGCCTCTTTCCTACTATTCATAGAGGATTTCTATTGTATACTTGTATTATAACAACATTTTTAATGTCATGCCAATCTTTCTGCTAAATCTGACTGGAGACGAGAGAGGAAACACTAAGGGAAACACAAAGGGAAACACAAAGGGAAACACAAAGGGACGGTTCTTTTGTGTTACTCCTGTGTTGCTGATATAAAGGCCCTCTTACTTGTTCAGACTATGGTTTGTTAGTGACCGTGTACCCGAGGCTCTCCAAATGACTGATCACCTCGGCCAGATCCTTTTTCTGCTTTTCACAGCCGGCCGGCAGAGTCATTTTTTTACCCAGGGTTTTACGCACCGCAGGAAAAGCGAGCCCGGCAAAGCCGAGCTCTTTTAATACTTCGATTAACTCCGGGTACTCCTCGGTTAAGTCATAGACAGTTTTATTAAGATCAATTGTCTTCATCGAGCAACCTCCGCTCACCTTCAAGCTGCTTAAGCCTGGTTATATCCTGGGCTACTTCGAGGGTGCCTAAATATTTGCCGTTTTCATCGCGGACAGCATAAAAGACAATATAGATCATCTTGCCTTTTAGATTAAGCCAGAATTCGGCCTGATCGCGGCTCCCATCCTTGAAGGTATCTAAGATCTTCTCTACCCGATCCACACTCTGCGGCGGATGGCAGTTCTGGACATTACGCCCCACGATAGCGCGGGTCCGCACAAAGATCCGTTCCTTATTTTCAGAAAAGTAGCGGACCGTATCGTCATGATCCACGAAAGTCACATCAACCGGCAGCGCATTAAGCATATGCATCAGCTGCGCCGGGGCAAGAAAACCCGAAGGCAGTTTAATCTTGCCATCAACAATAGATGGCTTGTCAGCAGCTGCTTTTTTCAGTGCTTCCACGAGATGGGCAGTTTCAGCCGGAGGGGTAATATAGGCGTAGCCAACCTGGTCACTTTCTTTCAAAATGTCAATCCAGTCATCCGTCTGCAGTTTCTCCAGGGAAGTCGGAAAGAGGATATTTTCTTCCTTGAAGATCATGCCGTCCACTTCTTCAATTAGCAGGTTAAGGTGATCCTCGACAAATTTTTGCGCTGCAGCAGGGTCATTTACCTTGCCCAGTTCAGCCAAAGCTGCCTTATAGAGATCTCTAACCTCGTTGTGTTTTCCCCACATAACCTTGGAAGGGCCCATAAAACCATATCTTTCAAGGTAGGGAAAAAGCAGTTGTTCTTTCCTGGTGTAGTGCAGCTCGATATCCCTCAATTTTTCAAGCAGCCCGCCTGCCTCCCTGCTGAAAAGATCCGCTTCCACTTCAGCAGATTTTGCTGCCAGATCTTTAAGCGCTCCGGTAATCTTTTCAATCTCCCGGTTTTCTTCCTTGAATAAGTTTACGGGGTGCGCAGGATTTTCTTCTTTAGCCAGGTCTTCCTGCAAAGTTGTTTCAAAAAGCAGGGCATGAACATTGCAGAATCGCTTGATCTCGTCTGTTGACATGCCTTCATTAATCAGCGACTGTTCGACTTCAGCGATTTCCAGGGAGGATATCTCCCCAACCTCTTTTTCCATTCTCGCTTTGGCCTCTTCCAGAGACAACCCTTCATGCAGCCCTAATATTATTTCTTTGATTACTTTTTTCTGCTGATCAAAATTTTTTTCGCTCATTGCAATCTTCCTTTCTGAACAGTAAAGATAAAATGAAATAAATATAACCGAATTAGTTATATTTTATATCAAATCAAGTGTTTTTTCCATAGCAAAAGCAAATTATTAATAAATAAGCCATGAAAAATTACTTCTCTATGCCTACGCGGGCGGGAACTCCTTTGTCCATGTAGTGTTTGAGCGGGCGCATTTCGGTTACCAGATCTGCCCGGGCAATTATCTCCGGTGGTGCGGCCCGCCCGGTCAAAACCAGTTCCATTGAGGTTGGTTTCTGATCAATCAGGGATAGAATTTCCTCTAATGTCAAAAGGCCGCCATGTAAGGCCGCCATAATCTCATCCAAAATCAGGATATCATAATATCCATCGGCCAGGACCTCTTCCACCTGCCTGAGCTCAGTCTTAAGCCTGGTTTTAAGTTCCGCTTTTTCCGCCTCCACCATCGAACCGAAGAATTTCCTGGTTTCCGCCAGACGGATGATTTTAAAACGTCCTTCCAAAAGGGGAGCACTTTCCAGTTCCCCGCTGGGAGCCCCTTTCAAAAACTGATACATTACAACCTTTAGCCCCCGACCGGCAGCCCTTAACCCCAAGCCCAGAGCTGCGGTAGTTTTACCCTTGCCATCGCCGGTATAGATCTGGACATAGCCTTTTTCCAAGTTAACATCTCCATTGCGGGCGTGGTTATCTTAACCACGCCCGCATCAAACTTATAATTACTTAAATGAAATTATGCAGTCTCTACTTCTGCAGGTGCGAGAATATCTTCTTTTTTCCCTTTGTTATTGAGCATATAGTGCATAAAAGCACCGGAACCGAATACAACTGCCGCCAGGTGGACCAGCCAGCCAACGTAGGGTATTTTACAGATCAAGGCCAGGACAAATACACCGATCAGCGCTATCCAGACAGGGTGCAATTTCAGGCCAAATTTTTCGAAAACCAGATCGGCTAAAAAATAACCGGCGAACACCCGGGACAGGTAAAGCAAAACTACGTATAGAAGCATGGAGAGAAAACTGATTGGAATACCGATTACGGTAATCAGCAAGATCAGGGCTGCGATCGGGACAACGAATACGATCAGCGCTCCTGCTCCAAGGCTGGGAACCGGTTTCTCTCTGATCATCGCTGCTGAAGACTTGGTTACCCCCGGGAAAAGCAGGATCATCATCAGGGTGACTGCCAATAGCGAGAGGATCGGACGGAAAAAGCTCCAGACACTGCGTCCGGTTGACTTGGGCGTTACCTGGGTAGTCGGCGGATCAAGCCTGGTAATATTGCCACCAACTACTGCCTGGTTGTTAATCGTTGCTTCATTTTCCGAAGTATAGGTTACTTTTCCGTCAACCTGAGCGTTTGGCCCAAAAACCAGTTCACTTACCACGGCATTGACATCTCCGCCTACCGGCCCATCAATGATTAACCGGTTCATTGAGCTCTTCACATCTCTGCCAACTGAGCCGGCAACGGTTACGTTACTGGCCGCCGCCAATAAATCCTGGCCAACCTGGCCGGCAACGGTGAGGGTATTACCCGCCATCATCAGGTCTCTGCCTGTTGACCCGTTAAAAGAAATACCGTTTGCTCCTCCCCGGATAGTACCGGCTACACTGCCGTCGATGCGGATCGTCTCGGCAAAGACCAGCAGGCTGCCCAGAATATTACCGTCTACGATAACCTCACGGCCGAAGAGGGCTGCATCGCCGGTTACTGTGCCGCTGACTCTGATTACATCGCCAAACATGTACAGATCATCATCAACCAGCTCATTTGAATTTATAGTCATGTTATCGCCGGTTGATATTTTTGCCGCTTCGACCGGAAAAGCAACAAAGAATAAAATCAATACCATGCAGATCGCCATCACGCCATATTTACACTTAAGGTTAAGCACTGCCAATCATCTCCTGTTAAATGAGCTATTCAATTCCTACCACTAAGGGAATTCTTCAGTAAATTCTGCTATCCTTCTAAATACAATGTTAAAAGTTGGTTAAATTCCAACAGCAGATCTCCTACTGTTTCATCTTTACCTCTTTCAGATTTCGGCAATCCCGGTGGCGGTAGATCCAATCTGTCCGCCATTACAGCAAGCAAGTCCCTTCCTGCTTCAATGGCTTCAAAAGGTTTAGCCAGCCGCCAATTGATAAGATCGAGCAGATGCATAAAAAGGGTCGCCAGGGCAATAATCTGCTCATTTTTTATTAATTCATTAAAACGTTGATCAATTATTTCCGTTTTAACTGATTGCCGCAAGCTTTCTTCCGTTATGCCGTAGCGTTTAATCCTTTTTAACAGGCTTCCACAGGCATAGGGTTCAAACCCATTTTCAGCGACCAGGGCATCCTTGACCGCCCCGATAACCAACCTGCCGATATGCTCCCCCAGTTTGGTATGAAGGCCGGCATCTCTAAGGATGGTTTTTGATTCCGGGTTAGCCGATATAATTGTGCCATCAGTCCCGGAACCTGTTGCCAAACCGGCTGAATAGCAGCTTGGAGCAAGCAGCTCCTGAAGAGCTGCGCACTTGGCCTCTGTGCAGGTAACTAAGGCTTTAGCCATCGCTTCATCACTTAAATTCGCATCTATTAGCATGATTATATTTATAGTGCCCGGTTGGTTAGATAATTTCTGGCCGTTTCCTTCATGTCTGAGTGCCGGATCACCGGCCCTCCCACCGTTAACATCGATTCCAGCGGTAACTATAGCTGTTACACTAAAATCTGTATAGCTTTCAGTTCTGATTACCGCATACTTCATTTTTGCCGCAGTACTAAGGCCGGCGGAGTAAGAAGGGTCAAGTCCAAGCTCTTCGGCGATTATTTGCAGGTGTTCTTTATAACTAGGCGCCCGCATTTCACATTGTTCGTCATCCTTGCCGTAAACCTCGCAGTAATTGAAAAGGAAGCGCAGATCAAGCCGGCAACCGCCGTTTAAAAACGATGTACTGAGAATTTTTCTGGGACCGTTCAACTTAATAATTATTGCCCGCTCGTCCCGGACTAGCCGGTCTCCTCCGGGCAATATGGTTATCGCCATTCGTTTTCAGCACCCCTTATGATCAAGCGGTTAAACAGTCAAATCCAGCTAGTAATCCTTCACCGCTACTTTCAGGAAAACTTCAATTAAATTGGGATCAAACTGTCTGCCGCTACAGCGCTTGAGCTCTTTCACCGCTTCAGCGGAAGTCTTAACTTTATTGTAAGGCCGTTTATTGGTCATGGCATCGAAAGCATCAACTATCGCAAGAATCCGGCACTCAACGGGGATCTCCTCTCCTTTAAGTCCCAGCGGGTAACCACTGCCGTCCCAATGCTCATGATGCTTTAGAATCAGGTCTGCGACGCCGGCCAGGTCAGGCGATGCAGAAGCAATCCGATACCCTTTTTCGGAGTGTCCGCGCATGATCTCCCACTCATCGCCAGTTAGCGATCCAGGTTTATAAAGGATACGATCGGGAATCCCAACTTTACCAAGATCATGGACCTGCGCCAGCAGAGTAAGGTCGGCCAGCTCATGGGAAGACAGCCCGACTTCCTCACCAACAGCCCGGCAAAGTTCTTCCAACCTTCTGGCGTGGCCTTCTGTAATATAGTCGCGCTCCGCTAATGCCGCCAGAAGGCTCTGTACTATTTTACTACGGCTGCTGCTGCTCCGGTAAAGTTTATCGCGGTACATACTGTCGTCTGCCTGTTTAAAAACTTCCTTTAAATTAAGATCTGCACTTTCAGTCGTTGCGATGCCGATTGAAATACCAATTGGGATTTCGACCTCATCCTGATTGTAGTGGTTGATCATTTCCCGGATCCGCCGGACAATGTTTTCACCTGTAGCCCTGTCAGTCCGCTGTAAAATGGCTGAAAACTCGTCACCACCAACCCGGGCCAGCAGGTCATAGGAACGAAGCGCCTCTTTAATCAGCGTTGCACAACTGCAGAGCAGCTGATCACCCTTGTCATGACCCAAAGTATCATTGATCAATTTTAAACCGTCTAAATCAGCAGAAATAATGGTGATTGGGTATTCGCGGCTTCCTTCAAGTCGTTCCAGCTCAGACTCATAATAAGCCCTGTTGTGTATACCAGTGAGTTGATCATGCAAACTGAGATATTCAAGTTGTCGCTCGTATTCAATCCTGCTGGTAACATCTTTACCAATTCCCTTAAACCCTAAAACCTTTCCGTTTTTATCTTTTCGGAGCGAAATAGAAATTTCTCCAAAAGCCAGCGAACCATCCTTCTTAATCATTTCCAGAACCAGCCCTTTTTCCGGTATTCCGGTTGTAAAGACCCGATTAAAGGTGTCAAAAGCCAGTTCCGGATTTTTATAAAGATTTCGATAGCTCTTTTTAATTAACTCTTCCTGGCTGTAGCCACCGAACAGACGGCCGGCCGCTTCATTGCAATAAGTAAAATTTCCTTTTATATCCGTCTCGTAATAACCTTCTTCAATGGTAGCCAGGATCTCACGATAACGTTCCTCTGAATCCTTTAAAGCTTCCTGGGCTTCGGCTTTAGCCAGTGATTCCGAAATTATTTCAGCAACAACCCTGATCATCGATAACTGTTGCTCACTCCAGCTTCTTTTTGCTTTAACTGCATCAAAGCCAAAAAATGCAAATACTTCCCCGTGTTTAATCATCGGAATAGTGATCAATGAACAGATTTCTTCAATTTGAAAATCGGCTTTATCTACTGCTGCTTCTGGAGGCAATTGATCGATATCTGGTATATAAACATATTCTTTACTGAGGATTTGTTCTGCCCACCAGGGAGTATTCGATACCGGTAGCTTCAGGTTCCTTTCCTGAACAGAAAATACACCTTCGGCACACCATTCGTAGGGATTAATAATATATTGCCGATCGGGAGTGAAACGCATCAGATAGCTGCGATCCGCTTCGAAAAACTCTCCGCTAAGTTGTAGCGCCCGTTTAATCGCCTGATCAATTTCTTCCGAAGGTGTATTTACAAACAGTGAAGATATCTCTGCCAACAACACTTCATATTGAAGCTGGTAATTAATAGCCTCTTCAGCCTGGTGGCGTTCGTTAATATCCCTGACAATTGAGATGACCTCATCTTTGCCGGTTGCTACCAGGCGAGCTTCAAAATAGCGATTGGCCTGTTCGGTTTCATAGTTATATTCCAGAAACTGTACTTTGCCTGTATCAAGAGCGGTTTTAATGCCGTTCAGCAAAAGCCCGGCCAACTCAGGGCTAAAAACATCCGCTATCTGCGAACCAATCAGTCTCTTTTCACGGTATAGCTTTCTTGCTTTTTCAGTAAGTTGTGATTCATCCTTGACCTGCGCATCAATATATCGCCCATCACGACTATACCTGAATAGTTTATCGGGCATCGCTTCCACCATAGCCCTGCTGCGGGATTCGCTTTCCCGCAGCTTTTGCTCAGCCAGGAGATATTCTGTAATATCTTCGCCAACTGTAAAATATTCTTTAATACTACTGTCCGGATTAAAAACGGCCCGGTTTTTCCATCTGTATAAACGTCCCCTGTTTTCATGTTCGAAGGTTACGACCGGCTGTTCAGGAGTAAGAGATTTAAAGCTTTTTTCCACTTCGGCCCGATACTTTTTAGGAACCAGGTCATAAAAATTTCGGCCAACAATCTGCTCTAAAGGTTGGCCAATAATAGCCCGGGAGGCTTCATTAACATAAGTGACCTTTCCTTCAGGGGATACCCGGGTAACCAAAACCGGAATATCCTCCGCCAGCGCCCGGTACCAGTCGCGATTCTGCCTGATGATTTCTTCTGCTTTTTTTCGGGCGCTGATGTCCCGAACGGCAGCAATCAGGTATTTTTCGCCCCCAATTTCTATCCCGCTTAACCGCACTTCAGTGTCAAGCAGGTAGCCGTTGCGATGCTGATGCTGCCAGTAAAAAGTCTGGGGATCCCCTTCCAAAGCTCCTTTTAGATATACTTCTGCCGCTTCAGCTGTTTTTCGGCCATCCGGTTGGACCGGAGGAGAAAATTCGACCGGGGAGTGACCGATGATTTCGTCCCGGGAGTAACCCCAGTAGCGGCAGGCTTCTTCGTTGCAATCCACAAAAGTTTTCTGCATGATAAAAAGCGGGTCAGCGGAACCCTGAAATATGGATCTGTATTTCTTTTCGCTTTCGTCTCTTACTCTCTCTGCCTCCAGGCGTTTCGAAGCTTCAATCGCCTGCGCGGTTATAGCCGCGGCTGTGCTGGCAAATGATTCATCATCTATATGCCAGTGTCTGTATTCACCCACATTCTCAAAACTGAATACTCCGATTAACTTGCCTTCGACAAATATACCGGCATCAAGCATTGACTTGACATCCAACGGGTCTAGATAGGTTTCAGCAAATTCGATCGTCCGCCTATCTTTATAGGTATTATCGACATAAACCCGGCTTTCTTTCTTAATCGCATTAAAGTAACCGGGATAATTGACGGTTTTTAAAACCATGCCTCTGCTATGCTTTTTCTTACTCAGCTCGTAAAGATCAAGGCATTTGAGTTCCCTTTCATCATCAGATAAGAGCCAGATACTGGTTCTCTCTACCTGGATGGCGCTGGAGGTAATTTCGGTCAACACCCTTGCCATTTGCTGCAGGTTACCGGATTCCAAAGCCGGTTCAGTCAACAACCTGATCAGGGCCGTCCGCTGCTTAATAGCCCGCAGCTCGCTTTCCCGTACCACCTCTTCCTGTTTTTTCGCCTCGGTAATATCCCTGACCAGCTCAACCACTCCGGTAATATTACCTTCAGCATTCTTAATTGGATAGACATGCAGCTCAAGCCAGCCAACCTGCCGCTTTTCGCGGGTCATCGGCACCTCTTTGCAAACTATTTTTCCGGTCCTCATAGCCTCAAGTGCAGGGCAATCTTCGCAGGGTTGATCCAGCAGACTGTAAGCTTCATAGCATTTCTTACCTACTAACGGCATGGAATGATTATATAAGTGCTCCATCACCTTGTTGACCCTCAGGATATTTAAATCCCCGTCCAGGATGCTAATTCCATCCTGAATGGCATCAAAAGAAACCTGGAGCAGTTGTTCAGCTTTTAAGCCCCGCTTATCTTGTGGTTTTGCCACAACCTGAACCTCCTGCATAGCTAAAACACAAATTTCAGCAAATTATGGATTAGGCCATTGTTTAAACTGTTCTGGCCCGGTTTTTCAAGCTATCCAGTAAAGCGCTGCCTAATGAACCTCTCTTTTGGTAATCCTCTCCGGCAATCAACAGTTTCTCCACTTTAAGCTGCCTCAGTTCCCAGGGCTCAAGCTGCAGCGGGTTGCGGTTTAAAATCACCATGTCAGCTGTTTTCCCTTTTTCCAGGCTGCCCCGCTCATGCTCATCAAAAGAGGTATAAGCGATGTTATAGGTATACATCCGCAACGCTTCCGGTATGGATATTGCCTGCTCAGCAACGGGATGATTACAAGCGGCATAAATCCCTTCGATTGGATCGGGAACTGTAACCGGTCCATCGGATCCTCCATTTAAAGTGATACCGAGATCAAGCATCTTTTTAAAGGGAAGATTATCCTTCGCCCGGTCGCCGAGTAATTGTTCGGTATATTCAAGCGGTTCGAGGGGTGAGGTTAAAAAACCCGGCTGGACGGAGAGAATTATTTTAAGCGCTGCAATCTTCTCCAGCGTTTCGTCGGGAACCAGGCAGGCATGGATTAGGGTGTGGCGGTGGTCGCTACGGGGGTAATCCTCGAGCGCAGCCTCAATCGCATTAACTGCCTGCACCACGGCCGCGTCACCAATACAGTGCAGCTGAACCTGTAAGCCGGCCCGGTTGGCCTCCACTACAAAATCAGTAACCTGCCGATCGCTATAAAAAAGAATCCCGCGATTTCCCGGATCATCAGTGTATGGTTCGATCAAGGCGGCATCCCTGGTGCCAAAACTGCCATCAAGGGCGCAGGCAAAACAACCTCCGACCCGGGGCAGCTTTCTTTTTAGCACTTTACCAACATCCATGGTCTGGAAGTAGATCCGAAACTGAAGTGGCGATGATTTTGCAATAAAGCGGACCAGGTCGACATCAAGATCCCGGGGAAATCCCACCCCTTCAACAGTATGGACAAAACCGATCCCATGCTCAGCTAAAGTATCCATCCCTTTTACCATGTACCCGGCCAATTTAAGCGGCGGCATTTTGGATGAAATAAAGTCGGTCGCAGCCAGAAAAGCCTCATGAAAAAGCTGGCCGCTTTCCAGATCAAAGCCGTTCAGCTGACGAATTTCTTTCGGCAGTATTCCTATGGTTGCCGTATTGGCAACCGCCGAATGGCCATCGTAGCAGACCAGATAAACCGGCCGGTCCTTGACGGCAGTATCAAGCTCTGTCCGGGTAATGAGCCTTTTTTCCACAACTGAATTTGCCGAATGGCCAAACCCAAAAAGCACCTTGATGCGCCGATCCCGCCGCGCATATTTTGTGATCATCGGCCCGATATCGGCCAGTTTTTCAGCCCTGCGCACATCGAAAGTGGAATTAAACAAAGCCCAGTTTGAAAAGTGAATGTGCCCGTCGCCTAAGGCCGGTAATAATGCCTTATTCCCCAGTTCGGTTACATCGGGCGCAGGACCGAAAGACGCGGGCAGCTCATCACCAACAAATATAATTATTCCTTCATCTTCTACCAGGTATTGATAAACCGAATCTTCCCGATCACAGGTTACGATATTACCATTGTAGATACGCACCGCCGCTGATCGCCCTCCCTTTTCAGATATCTATTTGCCATTTTGGATAAAATTCGCGCAAAAATCAAAAAAACCTTTGAC
>CAYTER010000058.1:0-11773 GCA_964436815.1 uncultured Syntrophomonadaceae bacterium | reverse complement strand
TGATGTAATTTGACAGCGCAGGGGTTAAGTGACAAACTACTGAGGACTAAATTAATCATTTAAAAGCTCATCAGACAATCATTAAATCAAATGTTATCAGCATCGGCCTGATCAGTTAATTATACCTTCGGGTGTTCGTCTATCAGCTCACCTAAGATCCTGGCGGCATCAGCCACATAGCTGGCGCAGGTTTCACGCCAGTTTTCTGCTTTGAAGCGCTCCTGCCCCGCATCTGCGTTTAAATCTATTTCATCAAGCAGTTTCCTGCAGGTGATTGAACCGTGCAGGGCTTCAAACCTGGCCATAAAATCCCTGACCCGGTCATAAGTATACTCGTGCTTTTCCTCGCTCTCGTTTTCGCCTCTTCCATAAAGCAGGCCAAGGGTGAGAATAGAACCGGATACCGCTCCGCACACCTCCTGCTTGCGAGCCATACCGGCTCCGAAACCATCGGCTAATCTCAATGCCATGTCTTCTGAAATACCGGCTTTGTCGGCAAAACTGAACAAAACAGCCTGGGAGCAGCAGTATCCGTCGTTAAATTTCTTAGCTGCAATTTCTGAACGATTCATATTTAAACTCCTTGCAATTGATATTATTAAAGCTATCTCTAAACATCCAAGTGATCATTCTTGATTCATCGTAATCCATCCCGATGTTGTTAAATATCTATAGTATATATCAAAGTTTAAATGGGCAATAGCACTGTAGGTTTTTTAAAACACAGATCAGGTAGGTGACGAAAAAGGATTATCGATCAGGCAAATTGAAAGATTAACTGGTTTAACCTTTGCGCGATTTTGTGTGATTAAAATATAACCTTGCCGAAAAGGTTATCGGGATCAGCGGAAGCAGATATTATTAAAAGAGCAGACAGTGCGTTAATCTTTAACTTAAGGGGACGGTTCTGATCGGAGAAACTGCCAATAAGTGCTTTGCTGATCCACATCATATTTACCGGGCAAGAAATATACCTGAGCTGGAGCATCTTGAAGTAGAGGTTGCCGTAAAGGGTGAAGGTTTAAAAGTTCGGGTAGCCGGGATAACATCGCCGTGGATCCGCTTCTTTATCAAGCGCTTTTTATTATCGCACACCTCTCTTGGAACCCTGGAAAAGAGAAATGGGAAAAATATTTACTCCATATATTTTCCGCCCATACCAAGCCCGGCTCATGAGCGGATGTTTGAATCGGTAATTTCCACGCTCATCTATAAAAGACCGGTTCCGCTTGCGGCTACTATTGGTATAACAGGGCAGTGCCAATATTCCTGTAATCATTGCAGTGCTGCTGGCCGGGATCCACAGCGGCCGGAGATGAACTATGACGAAATACTAAGGGTTATTGAAGAGTGTCTGGCACTGGGTGTTAGTAATATTACCTTTACCGGTGGTGAACCGCTCCTGAACAAAGATATTAACCGCTTCATTGTCTCTGTGCCTGAAGAGATGGCCGTAACCCAGGTATTTACTAATGCAGCAGCCTTGAGCAGCAGGATGATTACTGATTTAAAATCAGCAGGCCTCTATGGACTCCAGATAAGTCTTGATTCTGCTGACCCCTATGAACATGATCAAATGCGAGGCTCTAGAGGAGCTTTTAAAGCAGTCGAGGATGGTGTGCGGGAGGCCAGGGAAAACGGTCTGTTGGTAGGAATTTCAACCTATGCCACCCGGGACAGAATAGAAAAGGGGTTTTTACCTGAAATCGCCAGGCTGGTACAAAGTTGGGGTGCCCATGAGATAACTGTTTTTGATGCCATAGAAACCGGAAGACTTCGCGGCAAAAAAGAATTGTTAAACGACAAGGGATCACGCCGCCGTCTGATCGCAGATATGAAAATGATCAACCGGCGCTACCGCGGAAAACTCAGGGTTGTGACACAGAGCTGGACAAACAGTGGACAAAGTTTTTCTCACTTTATTGGCTGCCTGGCTGCCAAATTCCAAATCCATATAACGGCGCAGGGAGACTTAACCCCCTGTGATTTTACGCCTCTCAGCTTTGGTAATATCAGGGAATCGTCAGTTGATCAGTTGTGGCATAATCTGACGAGCCATCCGGCATATCAACAGCAGGTATTAACCTGTCGGATGCAAAACCCTGTTTTCCGCAAACAATATATTGATACGATACCCGAGGGAGCTTATCTCCCTTATCGGATCGTTTGAGAATCAAAGTAGTCCATCGATGTCGGTTATCTTGGATTTTAGTAGCTTTTTAAAGAGGTGAACAATGAGTCAGAACATGATCAATCTTGCCGTGCGCTTTTTGTTAGAGCTAACTGCCCTGTATGCATTCGGCCGTTGGGGATGGAGTCAACGTCCGGATTTTTGGCGCTATCTGCTGATGATCGGGTTACCTCTGATTGCCGCTGCTTTGTGGGGTATTTTCCGTGTTCCTGGCGATACCAGCGCAAGCGGCAATGCTGTCGTTGCGGTTCAGGGCTGGGTGCGATTGCTGCTCGAGATTGGCTTCTTTTCCTTTGCTGCCTATTGTTTTTTTGCCAGCGGTTTGCACAATGCAGGCTGGGTTTTTGGCATTATCACTCTCATCCACTACATCGTTTCCTACGATCGTATTTTGTGGCTTCTTAAGAATTAAAAGGTTGAACATTATACGGTCTGTTGCGAAGTTGCAACCATGATTAGCCAGGGTAAAAGCGCACATTCATTAGCTTTAAACCACTACCTCGTTGTCCGACGCTATTTAAGCGTTTGATCTGGTGTTTGAAAATTCACAATTACATTTAGAATAATTTGTTCTATAATAATATTAGGAAGGCTGTTGACTACTAACAATCTTAAAGGGGAGTGACAGGCATGAAAATGTTAGTGTGTACCGATGGTTCGGAACAGAGTCAAAAAGCCTTAGAAAAAGCCGCACTAATCGCAGGAAGCGAAATCATAGAAAAAGTGACCGTTATACATGTATATGACGGCAAAATGGACGTATCATCAGCAGGATGGGGCAGCCGGGATTACATGGTTACTCCGGAAGACTTGGAAAGAATAAAAAAGATGTACGAAAGTCTCAAGTTGCAGAGACAAAAATATCTCGATGAAGCAGTTGACTTTTTTGCGACTAAAAAAATCAATGCCGATTCAATTCTGGCAGAAGGGCATCCGGCTCATACGATTGTCGAAACAGCTCACGAAAAGGATTATGACTTAATTGTCATCGGCAGCCGGGGGTTGGGCGGACTGAAAAAGTTGTTTTTAGGTAGCGTAAGCAATGCTGTCGTCCAGGAAGCAAAGAATTGTTGCGTAATGGTTGTCAGGTAGGCGGCACAAATGATGAACCGGGAGAGCCTGCCCCTTTCCCGGTTTTTTTATTGCATTTGTCAGCACTCCCGTTTACAATAGTTCTTCATAAAGGAGCAAATATAATGCCAAAACTTCAAAAAGCAGGATTATTGGCGAGCGCGGCAACTTTTATCTTTTTAGGGTTGATCTTTATTGTTATCGGTTTAAAATATGACAATAATGTATTAAAGTACTTGGGATACTTCTGGGTTCCCGGGGGTCTGTTGCAGCTGATAGTTTTAATCTATTATTTAAATAAGAAAAAGCAATAAAATAAAAGGGTAGATAAAGCCTTCCATCGAATATGTGGAGTAATCCGCTTTTTATTATTTCCCTGCTAAAAACACGCTTATACGAAAACCGTAAGTGTAAAGGTTGTTTTTTTATAATATAAAAGTTTAGCAAGTAAGAAGGGAGCAGTTTTGATGTTTTTTGAAAGTAAATTAGGCAATCTATATTATGAGGTTCATGGCGACGACGATTCACCGGCTGTTATTTTTTCTCATGGGGTTAACATGAATCATGAAACATTTAAGGCCCAAGCAGAAGCTTTGCAAGACCAATACAGGGTAATCCTTTGGGATTTGCCTTATCACGGCAAATCAGCACCAATTGATGATAATCTCCCTTATACGGAGACAGCAGCTGATTTGCTGACTGACTTGCTGGATCACCTTGAAGTTAAAAAGACAGTTCTGGCAGGGTTATCTCTGGGAAGTTACGTAACTCAGATTGCAGCCTATAAATACCCGGAAAAGACCAAGGCTACTATTCATATTGGCGGCAGTCCTCTGCACCCGCCGGTTACATCGCTTATTAAAATAGCAAACCCCCTGATCGGCTTATTTATAGCTTTTTACCCCAGCAGTCAGATCTTTAAAGCATTCGCCGAGCACCGCGCTTTAAAACAGGAAACCAGATCTTATTTGGAAAAGGTCGCTTCCGAAAACGGAAAGAAAGTTATGAGTCACTTGACCCAGGAATTACTCCGGGACATGACGCGCGGGTTACCGCACCACACCTCAGAACCCAAACTACTATGTCACGGGGATCATGAAACCGCTTTCGTTCAAAAGCAGATGGCTAGATGGCATAAGCACTGCCCGGAGAGCGAATTGCAGATCATTAAAGATGCACATCATATTGCGAATCAGGATAATCCTGAAGAGACAAACAGAACGATATTAAAATTCCTTGCCTCATGATAGAATAAGTGCTAGCTATGACTAATGATCACAGAACGAATCTGGGCTACCTGCAAATAATATCTGCAGCACTAATCTGGGGCACATACGGGCTTTTTGTCCGGGCGCTTGACTATACGCCGGAATATATTCTGTTTTTTCGTTTTCTCTTTGGATTAATCGGCCTGCTGATTGTTACCTCTGTTAAAAACGGTTTCACTACTTTAAAGCCTTCACTCCGTCATTGGAAGTGGTTGTTATTCCCAGCATTTTTAACCGGTCTTTCCTGGCTCTGCTACACCTACGCTATAGATTACACCAGCGTAGCCAGCGCTGTTTTTCTGATCTATACAGCCCCGGTCTTTACGGTTATTTTTGCTCCTTTAATTCTGAAGGAAAAGCTGGAGGCCAGAACGATAGCGGCACTGATCATTTCCCTGCTCGGCACGGCTTCGATCATCGGTTACAGCAGTTTATTCGAAACAGGTTCGAACCTGGTCGGCAATTTGATAGCGCTTCTGGGGGGTATATCTTACGGTCTCATGGCTCTGTTTATTAAAAAAGCTCCAGCATCTATCTTAGGTATGCCTTCCAACGTTATAGTGTCCAGCTTTATTGCTTTAGCTCTGTTGCCTTTTGTTCTCGTTTCTTCCAACCAGTTCAGTTGGAAAGGAATCCTGATTTTAATGGCTCTCGGGTTGTTCCAACAAACCTTTGGCGCTACTCTATTTCACTTAGGGCTCAGGTCGGTAAAAGCGCAGCATGCCAGTATCCTGACCTATGTTGAGCCTCTGGCGGCGACGATGATGGCAGCGCTATTTTTACATGAAGCGATTACTCCAGGTTCCCTGCTTGGAGGGATCTTAATCATTGGTGGTGGTTTAATCATTGTAGTTCGAAACAATGCGAGCCTGCTTATGAAAAGAGCAAATCCCGGAAAGTAACCAGAAGCAAATCTGATCAGATCAGGGAAATGATCCGCAATACAATCAGGCTTTACCTCGATTTGCCTTGATAATTATAAATCTGTCTGCTTCTTTAACTTATTTCTTTAGCCAGCACTTTTGCAAAGAGAGCGCGATCTACATTGCCGCCGGACAGAACAGTGCCGACTTTTAAGCCTTTTAGCTTCTCTTTTTCTTTCATTGCCGCAGCAAAGCCCGCTGCTCCCGCCCCTTCGCTGACATTGTGAGTGCACTCAAAAATTGTGCACATTGCCTCTGCAACTTCTGCATCAGTTACCTCAATAATTCTTTCCACTCCATTTAAAATTAGTTCGAGCGCTTCTGGATCAGTGGTACTGCAGGCTACTCCATCGGCTAACTGCGTGCTAACCGGAGATTCTACCGGTTTTTTTGCTGCAAATGATAGGGCATAAGCCCGGGCATGGGCTGATACCACCCCGACAATTTTTGTTTTATGCCCCAGTGCCTGCCTGGCGGCCATCATGCCACAAATGCCGGATCCCAGACCAATGGGGACATAGACAACATGAAGGTCGGGAACTGCTGTCAGCAGCTCCAGGCTGTAGGTAGCGACTCCGGCTACCAGAAGCGGGTGAAAGGAAGGCACCATTAGCAGCGAAAGTTCTTCAGCCAGCTTCCCGGCATATTCACGGGCATCCTGAAACTGATCGCCATACTCAATTAAGTCAACCCCCAGGGCATTCATCGCGGCGTTTTTTTCAGTGCTGTTTCCACGCGGCACGACAATTTTGGCCGCGATACCCTGCCTCCGGGCAGCCAACCCGACTGATTGACCGTGATTGCCGCGGGTGGCGCTGATTACCCCTTTTGGCACTTGGCCTGATTTGGCTAAATCTGTAAAATAGACCAGGCCTCCGCGGATTTTAAAAGCGCCCACCGGCGTGTGATTTTCATGTTTCAGCCATAGCTCAGTACCCAATCGCTCAGAAAGTAGCGGCCAACAGTACTGTGCTGTAGGCGCCATTACTTCGTAAACAATCTTTCCGGCTGCTTCGATATCTTCCCGTTTAGGTAACATCATAGCCCTCCTGTTGCTCTGAGATCTCTTCGCGGATGATCCGCTCGAGAGATGCAGAAAAATTAAGGTCGTCATCGTTATTACGTTTTTTGGGACCCTTTGTCCTTCCGCCGCTACGGCGATATTTGGCTTTGGTTTCCCGTTCTTCAAGCATGAACTCGATTGTTTCCGGCCGGAACTCTTTACCGGCAGGGCTGAGTGAGCGGACCTTTTTACCCAGAAGCATCGCCGCCAGGCCCCAATCCTGGGTCACGGCTAGATCGCCTTTTTCAGCCAGATTGATCACTTTCAGATCAGCTTCCTGGGTATCACTGCCGACAATAATGTGATGATCCGATTCAATGTTATGATTAAAACTGGCTACCGTCCAGACGGCAATACCGTATTGATGGCCCAGTTTGAGGCAAATGCTGAGAACTGTTTTAGGGCAGGCATCGGCATCAATGATTATTTTCATTAATTGGAATCTGCTCCCATCTTTTTTGTATATTCAATGCTTAGAAAGTTCGACAATTTAAAGGCAGCCCCTTTATAAATTAATTGAAGATCTTAAGCCGTTTGGAGGAATAGCAGAATAATGATCGAAATTAAGAGGAAAACTAAATAGAACCGATCCGCAGCACCCGCCAGCTTTCTGTTTTGCGCAGCGAAGAAATTGAGGCCCTGCGTCACTGGGCCAAAGATCGAACTGTTCCGGTTTAGGGATTTTGGAGAAAAGGGTTTTGATAACCTTTCAGTGGCAATATTTGCAGGAGGCACAACAATAATGTCTGACAGATCCACACAATATTTAATTGCAGTTAACCTGATCAACATTGTAATGGCGGTTTTATTCAAATGGAGTATTTATGATGTAATGATTGTTTACTGGTTTCAAAGTATTAGCATTGGTGTTTTTACTTTCTACAAACTATATACTTACCCAATTGAACAAATTGAGAGAGAGATAAGTGAGGGTAAGACAATCGAAGCAAATGATCTTGCTGTAACAAAACCGCGACTGGCGAAAACAATTCTTGCCGGTTTTTTTGCGGTTCATTATGGGCTTTTTCACCTGGTTTATATAATCTTTATTGTGGGCTTTGCCGCGAGTGAAGGGGTGCCCCTGGATCTGGCCGGTGGATTGATTGGAGCGCTGTTGTTTTTTGCAAACCACCTCTACTCGTATTTTTTCTACAAGGATGAGGTTAATATATTAACCGAAACAGAGTATGGCAATACTCAGGGCTCATCAGGGATCAGTATTGCTGATATTTTCAGTAAACCTTATACGAGGATTTTTCCGATCCATTTAACGATTATGGCCGGAGCGGTTATCAGTCATTTAGTTTCCGGAGGCTCATTCCAGAATGTATTTATCCTTTTGATATTTATGAGTTTAAAAACGGTTATGGACGTTGTAGCGCATAAAAATAAACATAAAAAGATTCTCTTTTCAGATCAGGAGACCTAAGAGGAGGGAAAATAAATGAATAATAATTCTAAGTTTGATCGGATTTTTGATAGCACAGTGTCTTCCAGCCAGATCCATGAATGTGTGTGCTTTATTGAAAATGGTAAAGGAGATTATTCCTGGAGCAGAAGTTATGGTGGCAAAGAGCTGGAAACCCCGCTACTATTAGCCAGTGTCACAAAACTATTTACGACAACTTGTATTATCAAGCTGCTTGAACTCTCAAAATTGAAGCTCAGTGACAAAATTATAAAATATTTTGAGCCTGAAATGCTGAGAGGGATCCATACCTATAAAGGAATTGACTATTCTGCTGAAATAACGATCGCCGATCTATTGTTTCAAACCAGTGGACTTCCAGACTGGTTTTTAGATGGCAGTGGGGCTTATGCAAAAAAAATGGTTCAGGAGGATTTTTCATTCAATTTTGAACAGGTTTTACAGGCTACCAAAGAACTAAAGTCAAAATTTCCTCCGGGAACATCCCAGAAAGCTTATTACACGGATATAAATTTTGACTTGCTTGGTAAAATAATCGAACATATTACCGCATTGCCTTTAAAGGAAGTATTTGAGGATTATATTATTAAACCGTTAAACCTGAAGAACACTTTTTTAGCAGGGGATGATGGAGGGCAGTTGCCGCTGGTTTATTATCGTGATAAACACTTACAGCGTGATAATTTTATAAAAAGTATCGGCGCTTCAGGAGGTGCTGTTTCAAATGCAAACGAATTGATGAAATTTATAAAAGCTTTTTGGTCTGGCAAGCTTTTTAATCCGGTTTTATTTGAAGAGCTTACCCCAGCCAATAGGTTACAGATGTCTTTTTACCCGGTTCGTTATGCCGGTGGATATATGAGAATTGAGGCGGGGTATCCTTTAAGCCCAAAGATTGAATTACTTGGACACTCGGGTTCAACTGGTTCTTTTGCTTTTTATGCCCCTCAAATGGACCTGTTTTTTGTTGGAGATGTCAATCAATTCGCTTCACCGGCAATCCCGATTCGTTTTGTGATAAAACTTGCTTTAGCAGCAAAATAAAAAGGGTTAAAACACAGAAGGACGGACATAGATTGGGCGTATGTATTATATATTCAATGCTATTGCTGAAGTTCTTAAGATAGTGAGTGAAAGTATGAATGATGCAGTAAAAAAATATCTTGATTTAATGGATTGGCAGCGCCAGCAGGTGTTTGTCCAATTGGCTGATATTTCTGCTGAACGACTGTGGCAGCGGCCTGCGCAGGGGGAGTGGTCAATTGGAGAGATTTTGGATCACACCAGGGTCCTTAATCGCTCCTTCCGGCGAATCTTTGGTTTTGTTTGGCTAGTTATGATGCCAATAGGCTATCTTTTACGCAATAAACCATATGAGACGGAAATAGACGACGTTTACGCCAGACCTGGGTTCCCGATGAACGTAGGCTGGTTGTGGGCACCGAAACATCGGCCACATAAACCTGTTTCATTAGAACAGATGGAGCAGGAAACGACTATAGAGCACCTAAAAATCAGGCAATGGTATGAATGCAGAGATGAAAAGGTTCTGGGACACATAAAACTCTATGATCCGGCTATTGGTTGGATCAACCTGGTACAGGCATTACGCATCGGAGTCTACCACGATGCTCTTCACTACCGCGATATTGAGGCTATGATCCTCTAGCAGGGATCTTTAAATTACATATCATCGTGCATGATTTGCCATATGATGCCGAACCGGTCTTTAACAGAGCCGTAAAGTTTGCTGAAAAAGGTTTCCTGCAGCTCCATCTCGACGGAGCCTCCAACTTTCAGCTTATCAAATAACTTCTTAATTTCTTCAAGCTCTTTAAGCATAAGTACCATGCTGATATTGTTACCGGCAACAAATGGTTCTCCTGGCAGAATATCAGAAAACATAACCGTCGTACCTAGAATATCAAGAGCAGTGTGCATAATTAAATCTTTATTCTCTTCGTTTACGGGAAAACCAGAATCCGGTGGAGAATCACCATAAGCCATTATCTCCGGCGCTTCTGTGTTAAAGACCTGCTGATAAAATTCCAAAGCTTCCCGGCAGTTGCCCTGAAAATTGATGTAAACATGCACAGCCATTCAACTCACTCCTTTGATAAATTGATTGATGCATAACGAGTTGTTTGTGTATTCAAGAGCGTTTTAAACTTCTCCTTTAATAAATCTGAACAGTTTAAGGTTTACTGCTTGTAAACTTCTTTTTGTCCTTTCGGCAAATCATCTGGATGGTATGATTGCCGGACATAACCGCAGTCGGTATGCCGCCACCGGGATTAACCCACTGCCCTGCCATGTAGAAGTTTTCCAGGCCGGGCAGGGTTTTCTTCATGGAAGACATGGGTGAAAAATCGCTATCAAACATCCAGCCTTCATAAGAACCTCTCCAGTTGCCGGTGTACCTTTCCCAGGTAATCGGTGTGGCAACATCGGTTATTTCCACTTGTTCGGCCAGACCCGGAAAACGTTCATCCAATCTGCTGATTACCGCTTGTAAGATAGCATCTTTTTCAGCACGGTATTTTGCCGGATCCTGCCTGAGGTTTTTCCAGGCTTCATAGTCGGTTGTAAATTGCACGACCAGAACATTTTTGCCCGGAGGCGCCATTGTAGGATCAAAGCTATATGAGCGAACATTAATGGTATCTTTCTCTTCACCGACCACCAGAATCGGCTTGCTCAATGGGTAATTTAATCCTCCGATTGATGCCGGCAAATCTTCAAACTGTCGTGCTACCCCTAATCCGATGTAAACCAGAGGCTCAAAAAGTTTGGGGTTATCATATTTTGCCTTAACCTTATCATCTAAGTATGCGCCACCAAGCATATCGAAGATGGTGGTACGGCCATCGGCAGCTGAGATAACCCAATCGGCCCGGTGCTCGCTGCCATCTGCCAGGCGGATGCCAACCGCCCGGTTATTTTCAACCAGGATTTTTTCAACCCGGGAATTATACTTAATCTCGCCGCCCAAAGACAGGTAACGCTTTTCAATGGAGCCTACCAGTGCGAGTGCACCGCCGATAATATAACCGGCAGACTTGCTGTGCTGTAAGCCAAGGACGAATAAGAGCATCATCATCGGATTTTCAGCGCCGAAGCTACTGATAAACATCTCTTTCAGAAATGGGCTTTTGAACCGGTCGGCATATTCACCGATGCTAATCCTGCCCCATTTTTTGAAAAAGCCAACCAGCGATATCATTTTTAGCATTTTTAGATTATCAACTAAACCATAGATTTCCTGCGGTTTTTCCACTGGCATTGATGTTTTCGATACTTGACGGATAGCATCAGTGAGTTCTTTAATCACTTTTTCGTCTTTCGCAGATTTAGCCATCAGGTATTCTTCGAAGCGATCAGCATCGCAATAGAGAAAAAACTTTTCGCCATCGCGACTTTCATTGACCAGGTAGAGATCATGATTATGGATTTTCCAGTTAGGCGCTGCTCCAAGTTCTTCCCAAAAGGGGTAAAATTCTACTCCCGGTCGTGTGCCAACTACCCAGTTAACTGATCCATCAATGGTATAGCCCTTACGCTTCCAGGCAGTGCAGACGCCCCCGGCCAAATTGTGCATCTCAAAAATTGTTGTTTGGTAACCATTCATTCGCCCGTAACAACCCGCAGAAAGGCCGGTCAGCCCTCCACCAATGATGATAATCGACTTTTCTTTCATGTTCAGACCTCCGCATCAGTTTGCTGGCAGCGCACTTCCCTTTGTTATGCTAAAGACCGCTGCTTGCTTTTATGAAGAAAATTATCCCGTTTCACATCTTTACCCTATTTTGGATTATAGCCTTCATTCCG
>CAYTER010000057.1:0-11949 GCA_964436815.1 uncultured Syntrophomonadaceae bacterium | reverse complement strand
GATCGGGCGCTTGGGCCCATCCTTATTTTTCTTGGCCATAAAAACCACCTTTTTAAAGAATAGTATATGCTTTAATTAGCAAATGAAATTATTTTATTCCTTATCAATGTAACTTGGGAATTCATATACGAACCTTAAGAGCATTTCACAAAATCTAATTATTTGCACCGTTTCTTCTTTACTCTTAATTTTTATTTCATGCGTTGCTTCGTTACCTTTTATTCTTATTTGATCTACCCACCCCTTACCATCTGGTGGAATATATCCTTTGTTTGCAAGGAAATCAACATATTCAATGAATTTAAGGCCTTCTTCTGCCCCTTTTGAAACAGCAATGTTCATAAGCAGCTTTCTACAACACAATATTGCTGCAGTAAACGCATTGCAGCTAGCTGCACTTCGTGCTTCATCGTAAAGTGTCTTTACATCATCATTTGTAATGTTCACAACCGCTTCGCCCATAATAGGCCCTGGATATTGACTATTAGAGACGTTAAAAAAATTGGGATTGTTACAATGTGGGCATATATATATTCTGGCGCTTTGCTTATCACTTTAGAAGATGCACGATAACCGAGGTTTGAAGCTACCTTATTTGCACAAAAAGCACATTTAAAGGAGGCTGAAGTAATTGTTGCTGGATTATGCCATTCAAGTGACTTCAATATTTTTTCCCCCCACATTGGTCAAATAGTGTTTTAAGCATGCTTCACATAACTATTTCTTAGGCGGATTGCTTGGCGTTTTTTCTATGTTATTCCCACCGAATAGTGGCGGTGGCGACTTTACTGGTTTCTTAATTTCAGCAGTGGGTTTGTAGCCTCTTTTTTCCTTGGGCTGATAGCCTTCATTTAGTGGTTTCTTCTCACTCACTCTAATTCACCATCCTCTTCAACCTCTAATATTTCCATGTACAAAATTTTCTTTCTCTCTATTAACAACCCTCGTGTTTGATGACTTTCATACGTTTCATCAGCAGAAATATTCCAAACATCTTCTATATAAATATCATCATCGTGGGGATAACTTGATGCAAATGAATTATTACCAAAATATCCTCCAAAGATAATTTTTTCGTTTGAGGTGATTCGCAGCCAGCAATGTTTCCCTTTCGAGAACAGATCATCCCAAGCTCTCGGATATATATTAAATGCTTCAGCCTTCTCCCACGGTCTTCGTCTAAGCTCAATGGCAGTTTCTCTGTGGTATCGTAACCACCTGCTACCTTCTCCCAAGGCCCAGCCGAACAATGCGGTAAAAATGTATTGTAAGAATGTCATTAATCTGCTCCCTTATTCCACCCTTGCATTCTCAACTAATAAATCAACCGCCATGCGGACCAGTTCCGACTTATCTCTGCCCGATTTCTCATGCAGCTCGTCTATCGCCTTCAGCTGGTCCGGTCGGAAATAATAAGTCATTTTAACAAGGGTGCTGCCTTTGCTTTTCCTGGCAATGGTAATTGTGCTTTTACCTGTACCGACACCATTGTCAGTATCAGCGGTTATACCATTACTTGCATAAGCTACAGCACTTTTATCAGCATTTTTGCTTTCGCCATTAACAGTACTTACACTTATGCTTTTAGTTTCGCTTTCACTTTTGGCAGTGCTTTTATTTATACCATTGCTTGCGCCTGTATCTTTACTTGTAATTGTGCTTGTACTTTTACTTGCATTTATGGTTTTATCTTTATCAGCACTTTTGCTTGCATCTATGCTTGTGCTTTTGTCATCATCATTACTTGTGTCTGCTTCTTTTTTTTTGCGGGAATCGGTAAGGTGGGGGAGCATGTTTTCAAAAGGATCGCTTCCCAGACGATCAGCCTTCTTCTTCATATTTTTCAGCTCCTTTTTATAATTTCATCTGCCAGGGCCAGGTAGTCTTCAGCACCGGTGCTGTCGGGTTTATATGTGAATATATCCTGGTGGTAAGAGGGTGCCTCCGCCAGACTTACATTCGTGCGTATTATGGTGTCAAATAAAAGCTCGGAGAAGTGCTCCTGAACCCTTTCGAGAACTTTGCGGTCCAGTATCTTCCGACCGTCATACATGGTACCAATAACACCTGATACTTCCACATTCTCATTTAAGCGCTTCTTGACAACCGCTATAATTTTAATCATCTGCGACATACCCTGCATTGAAAGATATTCGGTCTGCAGGGGGATGTAAATATCTGTTGCTGCTGTAAGGGCATTAACCGTTAAAAGGGCCAGAGTGGGGGGGCAGTCGATAAATATATAGTCGAACTTCGCCTTAATTTCACCTATAGCATCTTTTAGCAGGTATTCACGGCCATGCACGCCGGCGAATTCGAGATCAGCGCTGCTGAAATTAAGGGAGGAAGGCAGGAGCCATAGCTTTGCGCCGGCTCTTTCAATCTCAATTATTGCCTTATTTACAGCTTTTGCGTCTTTGAATGCATCGTGTATGGTTATTTCCAATTCATCGGGATCGACACCAAGGGCATCAGTAAGATGTGCCTGGGGGTCAAGGTCTATGGCCAGGATTTTTTTCCCTTTTTTGGCCATGGCCACGCTCAGGTTAACTGCTGTTGTAGTTTTGCCGACGCCGCCTTTTTGGTTGGAGAAAGCTATTATTTTCATATTATGCCCCCTGCTCATTGTTATTGCTTGCCTCTAAATAGTGGTCTATAGTGGCCTGGCTGATGCGCCAGAGCTTGCCGCCGCCAACCTTTGTTCCCTTAATGCTGCCATCCCGGAGCCATCGTCTAACTGTTTGCGGCGATACCTTTAGTATCCTTGCCGCTTCTTCGGGTGTCAGTGCCTGTTCATTCATGGCAACTACATCCTTTCAGATGGTATATTATAGATATTTTCCATTGCTTTTTATTACATTATAACTCTATGTATTACTTTGCGTCCATTTTATCAGCGGCAGCAAAATAGATCAACCCCTAATTTTAGATATTAAACTGCAGTAATTCTGGAGTTTTAGAGGGGGCATTCCAATTCAAATACCATATAACGGGTGGTGAGCATGCGGCCCATCACAAAAAATGTTTCGCCGTTGTTAGTGAAGAAATAACCGGCGCCTAACTGTTCAATAAATTGCAGGCCCTTTGACTCCATCAGGCGCACCAGTGGTTCTGAGGACCCTGCTTTTTGGAGGTATTATTAACTTTAATGCGGCAACTGAACTCTGTTGACTATTTATAAGTATTTTTGCAATTTATATTTACTATGTTAAATATTTATGTTGACATTGCGATTTATTTGTTTTACTATATAGTAGTATTTAGTTTACATTAGGAGGAATCGTAAAATGAATAAGTCATCTAATATTAGAGATATGATCCTCGATAATATTGATATGCACCCTTCTGATATCACTACATTTATTGCTGAAAATTTCAGTATCAGCAGACAGGCAGCGCATCGTCATGTAGCGAAACTAGTTAAAGAAGGCATACTGCAAACTGAAGGAACAACTCGAAGTAGATTGTATCGTTTAAAACAAGTTGTCGATTTTTCAAAAGTTCTAGAAATAACAGATATCGAAGAGGACAAGGTCTGGAGAGAATATATAAAGCCTCTAGTTAAAGATCTGCCTTCCAATATACGTAATATATGTCAATATGGTTTTACAGAGATGGTTAACAATGTGATTGATCACTCAAGCGGTTCCTCTTTAACTATCGCCCTTAGCTACACAATCAAAAAGCTGCAAATGATAGTTAAGGACAACGGAATTGGTGTTTTTAATAAAATCTATAAAGAATGTGATTTGGATGATCCTTTACATGCTATACTAGAGCTGTCAAAGGGAAAACTAACGACTGACCCAAAACGCCATACAGGTGAAGGAATATTTTTTACTTCACGCATGTTTGATGTTTTCGTTATTCAATCAGGTCATTTATCGTTTGCTCACTTAGATGATGATGATTTTCTGCTTGAACACAGAGATAAATTTGTAGAGGGTACAGCAATTGTGATGTCAATTGCATTAGACTCGAAGCGAAAGATGCAAAAAGTTTTTGATGCATATTCTTCGGCAGAAGGCGGTTTTAAAAAAACGATTGTTCCTGTTTCACTTGCTGCATATGGTGAAGAAAATTTGCTGTCTCGTTCACAAGCTAAACGCCTGCTTAAACGCTTTGATGTTTTCGAAGAAATCGTCTTGAATTTTGCAGGAGTTGAGCTTGTGGGGCAAGCATTTATTGATGAAATTTTTAGGGTTTTTCAAGAAGAACACCCTGATATTCGTTTGCATACAATTAAAGAGAATGCGCAGATTAAAAAAATGATAAAACATGTTAAAAAAAGTAATGAATAAATTATTATTTTTCACACTTCCACAAAATAGTTCTGCTTCGGCCAGTAATCAAGGTTAATTACATCATAGGCTTTGCCGCGGCGGTTCTTGAGCAGCACCAGCTCGAGTGGCCGCGGTTCCAGGTTTTTCAGCTTGTTAATGTCTTCGTCGCCGTTTTTGCGCAGCTGCAGGGCCAGGACAACATCAGCCGTGTATTCAATGGCCCCTGATTCTTTGAAGGCCTCGAAGGTTACATCTGTCTTGTAGTTTGCCCTGTTAAACGATGATACGGCTATAACCGGCATATCGAGATCCCTGCTTAAGCGCTTCAGTTCGACGATGGTCATATCAATGTGCTGTTTCTCCGTGATTCTTAAATCAACAGGTTTCAGCACCTGCAGGTAATCCACTATTACAACCGGTTTTTTGCCGGTCCGGCCGGCATGCTCTTCCGCCACCTGGCGCAGCTTGTGAATGTCTAAATCAAAATTGCCCTCTTCAATGGCCAGGTGCTTTGCGGGCCCTTTTTTGTATGTCTGCATGGCCAGCTGGAAAAAGTCCTGTTTATAGATATCCTGGCCTTTATAAGTTGTCTTTAGTATATTGCCTGTTGTTAGATCTTTGCCGCCACCCTGTTCGAATATAACCCTGGCCAGGCTGCGGCAGGTCATTTCGTAACGCCCCATTTCAAGGCTGAAAAATAGCACGTATTGACCCTGGCCGGCAATCCGGTCGGCAACCTGCAGGGCAAGCGCTGTTTTACCGAGGCTGCTGATTGCCCCAAGTACATATAACCCAGGGTAAAGGCCACCGCCAAGGTTGTGGTCAAGGCCTTCAATTCCTGTTTTAATATCCGGTTCGCTTAAGCGTTTTAACTGATCGAGCTCGAAGCCTTCGCTCAGGTATTCATGAATTGTACCCCTTAAGGGGAGATTTTCAATAGTCCGGAGCAGGCCTTCTTTATCTTCAATCAGGAATTGATTAATATCTTTATAGCCGTCGATGACGAGCTCTGCATACTGCAGCCTGAGTTCACTTAATGCCTTCTTAAGTTTATTTGTGGTGTCGATTCCACCCTGGTCGTTATCCAGGGCCAATATAAACTGCTTGCCTCTAAGCTTCTCCCGCTGCATGTCCATGGTTTTTATTAAAGTATCGGCCATGGCGGTTGAGTTAAGCCCTATCGCTTTATAGCCTGCTTCTTCAAGGCTTAAAGCATCAAAGTAGCCTTCTGTGATAAATATTTGCTTTTCAGTAAGTGTTTCATCTTCGAGATAGTGCATGTTTAATATTTCGGTATTCCCGATGTTGCGATAGCGGTCTTCTTCATTATCACTGCGAAGCACTAAAAAATGTTCGCTTACAGGCAGCACATACTTGAAAGATTTTCCGAATTTATGACCCTCAGGCAGGTAGCCGAGCCTATATTGATTAATTGTTTTATCCGTCAGGCCTCTTATTGAGTAATAGTCTGTTTTATTCTGTGCAGCTTTCATCACCAGCATGGCTATTTCTTTTTTCTCTGAGGCAGTAGTTTTAACTACTTCGTTTACTTCATGGACAACTGCGGGTATAGCATCTTCTTTTTTGTAATGGACGCTGTCTTTTATTCCTGCCATATTATGAAGCTTGTCTATTGCCTGGGCCTGGTTCATACCTTCGACTTCAATGAGATAATCTATAATGCTTCCGCCTTTACAGCATCCGCTAAAGGAAGTGTAGCTGTTTGTCGAGGGGTAAACCGTGAAGTGGTCTTTATGCCCGCAGATGGGGCAGGGGTTAATGCGGTAGGCGTTTTGGCCGGCTTTTTCAAGTTTTAAGCCGTTTTTTTCGAGGTAATCGTATAGCTTTACTTTGTTCTTTAAATCTTCAAGCTGCACTTAAACACCCCTTATATAGTTGTTTCGGCTTTAATCTTACGGTTCCGCCAGCTGTATCATTCAAGTGTTTTTCTTATTTTAACAGTAAAGGGTTTCATAAAAGAAACCCTTTACCCGGTTAACATAGTTAATATAGTTAAGATAGTTAGTTTTCAGATTGCCTTATAATAATGGCTGTTCTACTATTTTTCTGCCAAGATAAGGACGATTTACTGTAATCATAAGGACGATTTACTGCCATGATAAAGTCGACTTTCTGCCAAGATAAGGACGATTCGGTTTTTATGGTTTTTAACAATAAAAAAGGCCAATTTAAGGTTTCTGCCAAGATAAGGACGATTTTTTCATGATTTAAAGGGCTTAGCCCTGACTATAAAGTCAGCAGGTTACGTATATTTTAAGGATTATAAGAAAGGATACTACTATTTCTGCCAAGATAAGGACGATTCGTAAAGAATCAGTTTTTATCTAACAGGTATTCGCTGCCGGCCTTTTCCTTAATTTTTTTGTACTGGGTAATAACACTGGTGGGGGCGGTTATTATTATTTTACAATCCAACCAATTACGCCACCAGCCGCGTTTTGATGTCATGTTTTCATCAAGGGTATCATACTGCCAGGCAGTTATTACCCTGTCTTCCTGGAGACAGTCCAAAGCTTCTTCCAGGCGTTCGCGGGTCCTGCTGGGCCTGTTCCGATCAACATCCATGTTAACAGCGTCAAGCAGTGTTTTAACAAGCAGGCCTTCCTGCGTCCTTGCGCTGCTGATGCGCCAGATCCATGCTAAATAGCGAGCCAGGCGTTTTTCCCATTTTTGACGGTAAGGATCATAATTAAGCGCTTTCTGTGAGAGCAGGGCTGTTTGCCTGCCCGGGCCGAAAAGGAACTTTGCAAAAACGTCCCCCGGCCTTAAACGCCAGGCGAAGGCATCGGTGCTGCCATCGGTTCTGATTTGCCCAAAACGGCTGGTTAAAGCAATTGCCTTGCTTTCACCGCGCCACTTTGTAACCTTTCTTTTCCCCTTTACAACCTCTACAATTTCCATCTCTTCAACCGTTACCCATGTATAGGATAAAACATCTATCTTTTGTTGAATTTCCTTGCGTTGATGTTCCCGGTAGCCGCCGCGTTTACCTTTACCACCAAGCCGCGGCAGCAAACCCCTTGCCTTTAAAATATCATCAGCTGTGAGCGTAACCATTGCTTCATAATGTTTCGCCTCTTTTAGCCATTTTGCGGTAACTATATCAAAGACATCTGCAGCGATATCACCTTCTTTAGCCAGGTCAGTAACCTTGCTGGCCATTAAGGTCTGCAGCTCACGCAGGTTATCACCAACAATCGGCTCATCGCGGTCAGGCATAATGTAGGCCTTACTTTTCAAAACTTTACTGCTGAGGTCGGCAACCGGCCATTTTTCGCCATCCGGTATTTCAAACCTGCCGGTTGATATGCGGTCCCTGAAGTTGTGGTAGAGCTGGGAACTGGCAATTTCAATAAAATCTTTTGTATAATCGTCTTCCGGTTTTTTCAAAACAAGACGCTTTTCTTTGTGCAGTTCGAGTGCCTTATCCATAGCATCAAGCATTTGCTGGGATGTTTTATTGACCAATTCCTTGGAGTAGTCTTCAAGGTCAATTTTGGTATCCGATCCAGGCAGGTTGAGTTCAGGGCCCCGGTCGCAGGCTGCAGCCATTTCTTCAATTTCAGGACCTTCGCCTAAACGCAGGATTATTTCACTGACCAAAAATGCCTTATCTAAAGGATCGTTGTCAGGCTTAAAATGCTCATTATGGGGCAGAATATTATCATATATATCCCGGACGGTTTTAATTTTAAGCAGTTTTTCTGCCTTTTTTATTAGTTGTTCCTGCATTGTTCAGAACACCGCCTCAAGTGGTTTAATTGTCGGCAGAACCGGCTTCGTTTTTATAGAGAAACTCCTGGACATCTTTTTCACTGATTCTCCACAACCTGCCTTCGCCAACCTTGATGCCTTTCAAGGTGCCTTTTCGCAGCCAGATCCGGACTGTAGCAGGTGAAACACCTATCATTTCGGCCACGGCTTCAGGGCTAAGTAGTTTACCTGTCATTATTGATCAATCCTCTAATAGTATTAATTTAAGTGAATTAACGTTAATTTATGTTATAATAACACCTGGTAAATAATATTACAATGGCTACTATAAAAATTTGTGTTTGAGATTTTTACGCGTCTTTATTGTGACCGGGGTGAAGACGGTCTGCCTATTATTAACTAATAAATTAAGCATAGGATGTTTGCACCAATGGTTATAACAAAGCAAAAAGGAAAACGTAGAAAAAAGGTGGAAATAATTAGCCGACAGTATGTCAACCGAAGAATTGGAAGAAATAAGTAAAAAACAGCTTTGGTATACGTAAGCAAATGCGATCTACAGTCTTGCCGCCAGATATTTTATTTTTATATAATTTATTAAATTGAAGCAAATTAAGCGGTGAAGAAATAAAATGGGATTATAGAGAATAAACTGGAGGAGGCAAAGGATGGGCCAGAGAAGAAGCGGTTTAGCCTGCATATTGATCATTGTTTTTGTAGCAACCACTGGCTTAGCTCTATTAATCCATTTTAAAGGGTTATGTTTATTTACTAAAGATGTTGTGTCTGCCTTATTATCAGTTAGCGGTGGTGTTATTGCCGGTCTGGTTGTATATTTTATTATAGATTATAAAGAAGTTAAGCATTGGAGGGGATCAAAAGAAAAATTAATAGAAAACCTTAACATCACAATAAACGCAATACTTTCCACAGTTCGAACTGCAGCAGGCTTCGATACCCCAAGCTTAAGAATAGCGAGCGATGAAGAGTATTTGCAATATATAAAAAGCACTTTTGATGCTGAAAATAACTTTGGTGCCCTCAAAAATGCATTGATTGAAATGGAGGAAGGTAATAAAAAAACTTTCCTTTCCAATCTCTACAACATGAGCGAAGCCTTGAAGTACATGCTTACTTTATTTATTGGGTTTCGCAAAGCTGATAACTGGTTTGTAGAGAATATATTTAAACTGATAGAGAAACTATACAACGCTTCAATGCTTTATTACACATTTCCAGAAATTTGTGAACCAAAACTAAAGAGAAAAGAAAACATAGTACATCTTGAAGAAATAGCGATTAGAAATGTTGTCGATTTAGTTGATTTTGCGATAAAATTCAAGGATCAGTTAAATAAAAGGTAGGGTTAAATAGTTACTCTGGGATAAAAGACTTGGGGGTGAGGTTCATAGCCTGCCTTTATACTACCCATATAGGTTTTGGGCAATACATAGAAATAATTAAGGATGGCGAATATCTTGGATATTTGAATATAGCTCACATAGATAGGTTTGAAGATGTGCCGTAGAGTTATATCATAGAAAAAATTAAGTTGTTCTCTTGACACAGGAACTGCCCGGCAGCTGCCGAATAGATTTAGCTATGGATATCAATAAACTCAAAGAGATAAGAAGGCTGGCAATAGTTGCCCTCTTTTCAGATGATGACCTGATGGAGGTTTTTGTTCTCAAGGGCGGTAACGCAATTAACCTTGTTTATGAGCTCGATTACCGCGCTTCACAGGATATCGATGTATCGATGTGTGATGACTTTGAAGAAGGCGAATTAGAAGCAGTAAGGGTGAAGCTGGAGAGTGCGTTTGATAAAACTTTTATCGAGCGCGGCTATCATGTTTTTGATGTCCGCCTGGAACCGCGGCCGGCGCAGCTGGATGAAAACAAAAAGGATTTCTGGGGCGGCTACCAGCTTGAATTTAAAATTATCGAGAGCAGCAAATTTGAAACCTACCGGACCGAACTTGCCGCCCTGCGCAGACGAGCTGTCACTGTGCGGGAAGATCAAAAGAAAACATTCAAGGCTGATATCAGCAAGCATGAATTCTGCTCCGTAAAGGAGCCGCGAGAGCTGGAGGGGCACCGGATCTATGTTTATACGCCGGTTATGATAGTATATGAAAAGCTGCGGGCCCTTTGCCAGCAGACGGAAGCTTACTGCACCATTGTTCCAACGCAAAAGCCCCGGGCCCGGGGGCGCGATTTCTTTGATATCTATATCTTTGTAGAAAAGCGACATCTTCGCGCCGACCTGCATGATCCGGCAAATCTGGAGTTGCTGGAAAAGATCTTCGCTGCCAAAAAAGTGCCGCTGGAGCTGCTTTCACAGATTCAGGATGAAGCCGAATTCCACCGCCTTGATTTTCAGGCGGTAATGGCCACCGTGCCCGCCGACTATCAATTAGAGGCTTTTGATTTTTACTTTGACTATGTGGTGCAGCTGGTCGAAAGCCTTAAAACCGCCTTGGAACGTAAAGCTTCCAGCGATCGTTGAGCACTTTATCGGTCATCTGGTAGGTCAAATAGAAGTTATATTCAATATCCAACTCTTCAACCAGTTGAAGCACGCTTTCTTTGTAGCCCGCTTTTTCAAGGTAAAAGCCGATTGCCTGATGGTAGGGATACATGTAGTCCATCTTCTTTAAAATCGCCAGCATCTTGTTAACCGAAGCCTCGCCTTTTGCCGCGGCGAAAGCCTTCAAAACCTCTTCGATCCCGCCAGAATAGTCAGGACGCACTACTGCATCAACCAGCGTTCTTTCCAGACCGGTGGTCCGGATCGTGATCCCGTTTAGATCGTGATCGATTACACCCAGGTTGCCGGTGTATTTGCCGTTGAGCAGGTAGATTTGAAAGCGATCATACCGGGCGATCTGCTTTGTTTTACGCATCGGTCGGGCGAAGGCCCGATCAAGGCTTACCTGCGTTAGATCGGAGCCGTAGCGCGGCTTTCTGCTCTGCTCCTTATTGGTATAGATCACCTGCGGAATGTTTTCGATCAGCCCGTGTAAGTACATGGCGCTGTAATGACTCAAATATGATCCCGATTGAATCGCCAGCGCGATCTCAAACTCCGACACATCGCCAAAGGCATATTTTTTCGTTTTACCGCTGCCAAAAGGGGTGTCAATATTGATCCCGATCAGGATCTTTTGATCGATCAAGAAATCGATAAATTCCTTCAGGCGGGTGGTTGCGTAAAGCACCTGATCGGCCTTGTACATATCGAGCAGGGCACTTATTTCAGCTTCAGAAAACACCTGCTTGTTGAGCCGCTGTGTATAGTTTTCAATGTCGCGGATAAACTGCTTTTTAGCCCGCTCCATCAGCTGCAGCTTGCCCGGCTTACCTCTGCCTTTGACTTTATTGATCATGAAAAACACCTCATACGGTAACCTTTTTACTTTAAGGCATTGTCTAAGGTATATATACCATAGACAACCCTGTTAAATTAAGGCCATTATAACACCAAACCCATTAAAATGCACCTTTTTTGCGTTTTTAGGCGATAATATACAAATCCTGCATAAGGTATATATACCATATGCAGGACATCTTAAATAACAAACCGGGCAGACCGCGGTTACTGCTTCGCGACCCGTTCTTTTTCAATTGCTGTGACTGTCTTTTCCACATACTCAAGCGCACCAACCATTACGCCGTAGTCAAAGAGCGCTTTATCCTCCATATACATGTATTGATCGCCGGTGATGCGGGCCGCTTCCACTGCCGCCGTAACCCCTTCCAGCCGCCGCACGCTTTCAAGGCGGTGCATCATCTGTAGTCTGCCCTGATAAAACCGCTCGCCAAGCAGATAGCCGTGACCGATCATGATGTCGTCGACGCATTCCGCACAGAAAAGCGCCTTTCTGGTGCCGCATTCAGTACACGTGCCCATAAAGTAATTCCTCCAGTTT
>CAYTER010000056.1:0-12315 GCA_964436815.1 uncultured Syntrophomonadaceae bacterium | reverse complement strand
ATTAAGATAGATACCGTCAATCGAGCGGGCAGAAGAACCGTTGAAACCTTCTTCAAAGCTGCCCCTGATGCCGATATAGCCGTTAGCCAGAGAAAATACCGTTTCACTGTGGAGATTTCTGCTTGCCGTAAAGTTATTCTCGATAATTTTCCATGGGTCTATTTCAAAAATCGGCGGTTGTTCGGGTTTCAGAAACTTCACGTCAGGCAGGCATCCCCTCTATCAGTAAAATTAATAATCAATGGCTACGGCGCCGTCCAGCTTCGGTATCTTGCGCCAGTGATATAAGTAAACCGGCAGTGCAACGGCAATGAAGGCAATCCCGCGGACCAAATCGCGGATCAGTCTGCGGCTTGTGTTTTCCTTGTTGATTTCTTCAAACCGCTCCCTTTCCTGTTCGACAAATTCAGTCCCAAACCTTTCTTCCCACTGTATCAGGTCGGGGTTCGGTTCCCTCATTGTATAGGGGCTGTATTCTTCATCGATCGGAGTAACATAGGCTATGGCAGTCTGAGTTATAGTTACCGCACCGATTATGATCAGGATCAGGGAGACGAAGCTGACCAGGTAGAAATAGACATGTTCCAGATCCCAGTTAATTTTCATTAGTAACGCCTCGCTCTCAGGATTATGGTTTAACTTGCCGCCAGTGATAGAAGTAAAAGGGCAGGGCAATGATCATCAAGGCGATCGAATTAAGCAGGCTTCGTTTGGTATAGCTCTGATAGTAGATATCAGTTCTTTCCTGCTCGGCCCTTCTCTTCTCCAGTTCTTCCAGCGGAGGCGGCTCAAAAACAGGCTGAGCCGGATCTCCTTTATACTCCGGATAATAAACATAGATTAAAGGCACGTTTGGTTTATCCGGCAGGGCAAGCTGCATGGCGCTGTTGATCGTGGAAATTGCCCCACCCACGAACAAAAAGAGTGTTACCAGACAAACCAGGTAAAAGTAAAGGTTTTTTATACTCCAGGTTTTTGCCATCTGAACACACCACCTTTCACTGCTGAGAGTGATTACTTCTGGTTTATGTATAATCCTTTAATTCTCCAAAATCAAGCTGCCTTTTGAGCCGCGCCAGGTAAAAGTTACCTTATTTTATTGACCAGGTGCAGGTTAAAAAGTTCCTTCATGGCTTTTTCGGTATCAGTGCGAAACCGGTTGTAGGCGGTTGTTAAGGTAGCGGCATCAGCAGTCAGTTTCGAATAGCCGCCGCCGCTGCCCCCGGTTCTCTTTTCTAACAGGGGATAACCAAGTTTCTGCTCAATAATCCTGATCAGGCGCCAGGCCTGACTGTAAGACATCTTGATCTCTGCCGCTGCCTGCCGCAGCGATCCGGTTCGTTCCACTCTTTTTAATAGATCCCAGGGACCGTCACCAAAAATTTTTTCACCGCCTGCTTCGATCCAGATCTTCGCTTTCAATTCAGGTTCCACTAAAGTTTCCCCCTTACGGCAGAGTGATTACAGTAAAAATTACTATCAACTTACTTTCAATTCCAGTTTTGCCTCTTCATTTCCTTTGTTTATCAATTCGCTTAGGCTATAATATAAACCGGAGGTCGGATATGAGTAAAATACTGCTGATCTACTTTTCCGGTACCGGCATTACCCGTCACTTTGCTTCGTTGATCTGTGAAGAGTTTGAGAAACGCGGTAACAGCTGTGACCTGCTCGACCTTGAGGAACTGACCGATCTTCCCACCCTCTGGCAGAAGAGGCCGGTGGCGCTGAACTATACGATTAACGCCGAGGTAAAACGCCCTTTAAGCAAATACCCCTGGCCGTACCAGGATCTGAAACGTGCGGTTAGATCAGCCTGGGAAAACCCGCTGTTCAGCAGGTTGACTACCGATTGGTCAAAATATGACCTGATCGGGTTCGGCTCACCTGTATATGCTTTTCGTCCCGCTCCGGTAATGATCCGTTTCTTGCTTGATCTTCCTCTTTTCAGCCGTACCAAGCGAGTTTTTTCTTTCGCCACCCATGATGGGGCACAGGGTGATTTTGAGGCGTTTATGAAAGAAATTTTGGATCGCAAGGGTTTTAACTATGTCGGACACTTAGATCAGTCCTTTATCTATTCGGCAGCGGTAGTGATGCGTAAAAAGTTTAACCACCTCGAAGCCGGACGCCTGTTAGCCAGGAAAAGTGAGCAGGCAGTGGTTAAGATCAATATATTCTTAGACTACATTGAATCGCTTGATTCTGATCACAGCTACAGGTACCCCGGACCCGGCACCCTCAGTAAGCTGGCCGGGTTACCCTATAGACTGGTTTATTCGTTCGGCATCGACCTGCTGCTGAATCATTTTCTCTTCGGCTACGGGATCAATAAAGAAAACTGTATCCTCTGTATGACCTGTGTTAACCAGTGCCCGCAGGGTTTGATCGAGTTAGGCGACGACGGTTACCCGATTCGACTTTATCACTGTATGTACTGCCTGCGCTGCCTGAACTGGTGCCCGACCGATGCGTTATTCTTTTCACCTGCTACCCGGGATAAGGCGCGATTCTCCGGCCTCGAAGTTTTGGAAGAAGCAGTCAAGCAGCGGGATCGTGATTATAAACCCCACAGCAGGTAATTTCTACCGGAATATTTCAGTCTCCAGGGTCTCCATTGCCTCATCCAGTAGTGTCTTGAGATCGAGCTTTTTCTCCTGTGTTTCGATGGCGGCCAGTTTGGGCCGCGTTGTCGGACTTGCCGGGACAAATAAAGTGCAGCAATCCTCGTAAGGCAGGATCGATGTTTCATAAGTATCGATCTTCATCGCCAGTTCAGATATCTCCAGTTTGTCAAAACCGATCAACGGTCTTAAGATCAGCTTGTTTGTGGCTTTGCTGATTACGTCGATGCTTTCCAGGGTCTGACTGGCAACCTGCCCCAGGTTTTCTCCGGTGACCAGCGCTTGCAGTTTACGCTCCTCGCAGAGCCTTTCAGCGAGGCGCATCATCATCCGGCGCAGCAAAATCACACCCATTTCTTGCGGGCAATACTGGCGGAGAGCTTCCTGAATCTTGGTCACGCTGATCCGGTGCAGAGGTAGCTTGTAACCGTAGCGGACCAGTTTGAGGCTTAAATCGACAACCTTCTCTATGGATCGCTTGCTGGTAAAGGGAAAGCTGTGAAAATGAATTGCTTCTAAGTACAGCCCTCGCTTCATGGCCAGCCAGCCTGCTACCGGGCTATCAATCCCCCCTGATAGAAGAAGCAGGGAGCGTCCGCTTGTGCCAACCGGCAGGCCTCCCGGCCCGGGAATCCGCTCCACAAAAAGGAATGCTTTTTCATAGCCGATTTCAACTTCAAGGGTAAATGCAGGGTTGTGGAGATCAACTGCAAGCCCCGGAAACTGATCTAACAGGTGTTCACCGAGGATTTGATTAATTTCCGGAGATGTATGGGGAAAATTTTTATTTGAGCGGCGCGCTTTGACCTTGAAAGTTGTTTTTACCCTTACCAGATCTTTAGCTAATCCTGTTGCCGCCGTTTTGATGCTGTCAAGCTTAAGGGCTGTTTCAGTTACGGGGCTGAATGAAACCAGGCCAAAAACCCGTCTCAATCTTTCCAGGGCCTGCTGCAGCAAATCATCAGGGCAAGTTACTGAAAAGCGGCCGTGATGCCTGACCACTGTTGCCGATAAATCCTGCAGGGCCCCCTTGAGGTTGCGATGGAGCTGTTGTTCAAACTGCCCGCGGTTTTTACCCTTCAGGGCAAGCTCCCCGTAGCGCACTAAAATATCGGCCATAAATAAACTCCCTCCTGCCCGGAGACTACCGGATAAGTGAAGCTAAATGTTTGACGGCATCAGCGGTTACTCCTGCTGCCGTTATTATTTCTTCCATTGTGTTGGTGGTTGAAAAGCTGAAACGGATCGAACTGTCAAGGAGATCCGCTTTGAGGCCGATTGCCTGCAGAACATGGCTCGGTTCAGGGCGGCGTGCATGGCAGGCTGAACCGGCTGAGACATAGATCTTTTTCTGTTCTAAAACGTGCAAAAGAACCTCTGCTTTTAAACCCGGAAAAGCCAGGTTTAGGATATGCGGAGCCCCGTTTACAGCGGTAGGCCCGTTAATAGCAAAGTCGATACCGCTATTGTCCAACACGAGCAGGAATGCTTTTTTCAAAGACATCAGGGCTGAGATTTTTTCTGCATAATTAACTCCGGCAAGATGGGCAGCCAATCCGAACCCGGAAATAGCTGCGGTGTTCTCAGTTCCCGAACGAAGCCCCCGCTCCTGACCGCCGCCGTGGAGCAGGGGATCAAGAAGGGTGCCTGTTCTAATCCAGAGAAAGCCTGATCCCTTGGGACCATGAATCTTGTGACTGCTGCCGCTAATCAGGTCTGCCTGCCAACCGCTCGGGTCTAAGGGCAGCCTGGCATAGGATTGTACCGCATCAACATGCAGGAGGGTATGCGGGTTTTTTACCTTGATGGCAGGGCCAATTGTTGAAAGGGGCATGATGGTGCCGATCTCGTTGTTTACGTGCATAACGCTGATCAGGGTTGTTTCTGAGGTTACCTGGTTTATAAGCAGCTCCGGATCAAGAGAACCGCTCTGATCAACGGGCAGATAGCTGACCCTAAAACCCTCATTTTCAAGATAACGATAACTGTTTAAAACAGAGGGGTGTTCGCTGGCCACGGTGATCAGGTGCTTGCCCCGCTTGCGGTTTCGCAGCGCCGCGCCGATGATAGCCTGGTTATTAGCTTCAGTGCCGCCTGAAGTAAAAACAACCTCCTTTTCGTGGCAGCCCAGGTGCCGGGCGATTTGACGGCGTGCCTCGGTGATTACCTTTTCGGCGGCGATTCCCTTTTCATGCATGGCCGAAGGGTTACCGTAAAACTGATCCTGGACCCGGTTCATCATTTCGAGCACTTCCGGGTACGGGCGGGTTGTGGCGCTGTTGTCAAGATAAATTTCCTTCAATCAAAGTCCTCCGTTTTTAAAGAAGATAGAAAAGAAAAGACCCGGGTTGCCCCGGGCTTTTCGTCCGTTATTAGATTAGACGGAAATTACTTCTTTCACTGCAGCTACTTCCTGCTTCAGCACTCTCTCAATTCCCTGTTTCAGGGTTATCTGAGACATCGGGCAGCCACCGCAGGCACCCGTGAGTTTAACCTTGACGATGCCGTCATCGCCAACTTCAATCAGCTGAACATCGCCTCCATCCCTCTGCAGGGCCGGGCGGATTTTATCCAGGGCTTTCTCAACTTGTTCTTTCATCACGGCTACGCCTCCTTCCCCAATCTGTTGCTTACAAAAAATCTTTTCCCAGCTGTATTATATCATATCAACAGGATTATGCCCCCTGGGATAAGTGGAAAGCAATAACCCTTTACAGGAGTCGGGCAGCAGGGCAGCGGAAAACCGGTGTGTTGACAGATACTGCCTGATCGCTGATAATTACCGTAAATAAAGGCTGATGATCAATTTAACCCTTTTTATGGCAGGCAGCTTTAATCTCAGTTATAAGATGATAAAAGGAGGGTGCTCAATGCTATGGAGGATAGAAAAATTTACGATCTGCTGATTATCGGCGGTGGGCCGGCTGGAGCAGGGGCAGCCCTTTATGGCGCCAGGGCCGGACTTTCAGTTATTGTCATTGAAAAGATGATGCTTGGCGGAGAGATCACATCAACAGCCTGGCTTGACAATTATCCCGGTTTTCCGGAAGGGGTGGGTGGCCCGGAATTTGGTACTCTGCTGGAAAAGCAGCTGACGAACTTAAAGGTGCCAATTCATTCCGGAGATCTGCAAAAGGTTGAGCTTGAGGGCGAAATAAAAAAGGTGATCTGCTCAAACGGCGAGTTTGAAGGCAAAACGGTCCTGATCGCCACCGGAACACTGCCTAACCTGCTCGGGGTGGAAGGAGAACTTGAACTGCGCGGCCGGGGAGTCTCCTACTGTGCAACCTGCGACGGCGCATTTTTCCGCAATAAAAAAATTGTTGTTGTTGGAGGCGGTGATGCCGCCCTGGAAGAAACCATTTTTCTGTCCCGCTTTGCCGAGAAGATTTACCTTATTCACCGTCGCGACAAGTTTCGCGGTTGTAGTTGGCTCCAGGACAAAGTTGTTAAACTACCCCAGGTTGAAGTTTTATGGAATACAACAGTCAGCCGGATCGATGGCGATAATAAGGTGAAAGCCTTACAGATCAAGCAGGATGGTCAGGATCGTACCCTGGAGGTTGACGGTATCTTTATTTATACGGGTCGCCTTCCTAATGCTCCTTTCCTGGAAGGTGTCATTCTTGATCGTGATGAGAGAGGTTACATCATCACGAGCGATAAGATGGAAACTTCGATCGCGGGTGTTTATGCCGCCGGCGACATCCGGCAGAAATTTCTGCGCCAGGTAGTTACCGCTGCTGCAGACGGGGCGATTGCGGCAACTGCTGTATCGCAGTATCTTTTTGCGTATTAATTAGCTAGCCTAAGGCTTGTGCCCCGATATTCGATGAGTCGATTCGGAAGGCAGGTTGATGAAAAATGATCATTGCCTACTGGGAAGTTGTGCTCAGACTTTTGTTGGCGGTTATTCTGGGCGGTTTAATCGGTTTTGAAAGGGAAAGCCACCGTCGCCCGGCCGGTTTTAGAACCCATATCCTGGTCTGTGCCGGTTCGGCCCTGATCATGATGGTCTCGGCCTATGGATTTACCGGTCAGATCGGCCAGGGATTCGAGGCAGACCCTGGAAGGATCGCCGCCGGGGTGGTTACCGGTATCGGGTTTTTAGGAGCTGGAACGATCATTCAACAGCGTGGCTCAGTCAGTGGGCTGACTACAGCAGCCAGCATCTGGGTTGTATCCGGGGTGGGTCTGGCTGCCGGGATCGGGTTTTACTTAGGAGCAGTCGTCACTACTCTTTTTGTTCTGGCCAGTCTGCTGATGCTTCGCCGCACTGAAAAATTAATATTTAATAAAAGAAGGTTGAAAAGCCTGCAGATTAAGGCCGTTGATCAACCCGGTTTACTGGGCAGAATCGGCACAACGCTTGGTGAATATAACATTCACATCCGTAAAAACGAGGTTGGTGATCCTGAGCAGAATGAACACGGCGGTGAAGAGCTGATTGAACTTGTTTTCCTGGTTGAAGCGCCGCCCGATCTAAACCTGGATGAGCTCTTTAATCATCTGGCACAGCTTAAGGGCGTGGTGGCAGTTAACTGGCAGAATGAACCGGTCAGGAAAACTGCCCATGACTGGATAGGTTCCGAGTGAGATTGAAGCATCATAGCTGCGTAAAACAGAGCTATTAGCCAAAATACTGCGTAACAATGCCCTCAGACAACCCTGACTATACCCAGCATGCAAAATTGTGCTTGCATCCGGCCCCAAAAAATGAGATATTATATACAAAGGTCAGAGAAGGTCAGATAATTGGACCGGAGATACTAGATGCCAAACTTAACTGATTATATCGAGGATTACCTGAAGAAACTGTTGGCTTTAAGTTCCAGCCAGTATATTGAAATTAAAAGACGCGAGCTGGCCGGCAAGTTTTCCTGTGTACCTTCTCAGATCAATTATGTATTAGAGCGCCGTTTTCCCCTCGAACGCGGTTATTTAGTTGAAAGCCGTCGCGGGGGTGGGGGTTGCATCAGGATTTACCGCATTGAATCACTCCGTTCCGGATCGTGGCGTGAGCTGATTAACAGCCTTGATACGGAAAATTTTTCCCCGGGGCGGGTCAGGCAGCTATTGAAACGGATGGTTGATGACAAGGTTATTTCGAGGCGCGAAGCGGCAATCCTGGAGCAGTTGCTCCTGGAGGAAGTTTATGTTGAAGCCGGTTTAAATAGCGAAGCAAAGCGCTTTTTGCAGCGCGAACTTTTTGTAAACGCACTGCGGGAGCTTCTAAAGTTTAATTATTAAATATTTTTAGCTTTATAGTCAAGGTCATAAAAGGTCAGAGGTGTTAAATAATGCTCTGTCAGGAGTGCCGTAAAAACGAAGCGACTATCCATATTGTCAAGCAGGCAGATGGCAAGCAAACTGAGCTTAACCTTTGCGAGCAGTGTGCCCGTAAAAAAGAAGAGCTTGAAGTATCCTTTGAACCGCAGTTTTCACTGCACAAGTTATTTGCCAGCATGCTTAACCAGAGCTTGCGTGATAGCCGCCGGGCACAGCAGGCTGTTGACACGCAATGCCCCACCTGTGGCCTTACTTTTAGCCAGTTCAGCCAGATCGGCCGGCTTGGTTGCAGCGATTGTTTTGAAGCTTTTGAAGAGCAGCTTAAACCTTTACTCAGGAGAATTCATGCCGGGTGTGCCCATACCGGAAAAGTGCCTGTAAGAATACAAGGCCGGGTGAAAACTGTCCGTGAACTGGATCAGTTGAAAGATGATCTGCAGCTGAAGGTTAGCAATGAAGAATTTGAAGAGGCAGCTATTTTGCGTGACCGGATCCGGGCCCTCGAAGAGGATCTCGGGCAGAAGCAGGCAGATGGGGGCGAAGATAATTGAAACAGGTTGAATTCAGCATGAGCCGCTGGATGCAGGGCAGCGGTCCCGAACACGAAATTGCCATCAGTACCCGGGTGCGTTTAGCCCGTAATATTCGGGGGTTTACCTTTCCCTGCCTGGCACAGGATGGCGAGACTGAAGCAGTTATCAATCAGGTCAGCTCTATAGCGGCGAAGATTGATCAATTTGCCGATTTTAATTACTGGCCCATGTCTACCTTAACTGATCTTGAAAAGAAGGCGTTGGTCGAAAAACACCTGATCAGCCCGCTCCTGGCCAGTGAGTCAAAGCACGGGGCACTGCTGCTGCGCAGTGACGAGGCAGTCAGCATCATGATCAATGAAGAAGACCACCTGCGGATCCAGGCCATTTTGCCGGGGCTGCAGCTCGAGGAAGCCTGGAATGAGACCAGCCATTATGATGATCTGCTGGAGCAGAAGTTTGAATATGCTTTTGATGATCACTACGGATACCTGACCGCCTGCCCGACCAATATCGGGACCGGCCTCCGGGCTTCGGTAATGCTGCACTTGCCGGCATTAATCATTACCAAGCAGATTAACCGCCTGCTGGGAGCCCTGTCCCAGGTAGGCCTGGCAGTGCGTGGATTGTACGGGGAAGGCACTGAGATTATTGGGAACCTGGTTCAACTGTCGAACCAGGTCACCCTGGGTCACAGTGAAGAAGAGATTATCAGCAACCTTTTCGGGATTATTCGCCAGATCATTGAGCAGGAGCAGGGCGCAAGGCAGATGCTGCTTGACAAGCAGCGGGCAGCCCTGGCCGATAAAGCCTGGCGTGCATTGGGTCTTTTGAAGTATGCCCAGGTAATGAGTACTCAGGAGGCGATTCAATTGCTATCCGATCTGCGGCTTGGTTACGATCTCGGGCTGGTGAAGAGCGTAAACCATCCGCTGCTAAATGAGCTGCTGGTTCTGATCAGGCCGGCCTGCCTGCAGCTTCTGGCCGGCCGGGATCTGAGTGAAAGCGAACGTGACCTGGAAAGGCCTGTCCAGATCAAGAAAGCCTTGGAACGCCATAGTGATCTGGACTGATGTTAAATGAAAGATAGATGCTTAACAGCTAATTAACTAGAGAATGGGGTGAACACTAATGTTCATGTTTGGAAGGTTTACTGAAAGAGCACAGCAGGTTCTGGTTCTGGCCCAGGAAGAAGCAAAACGGTTGAACCATAACTTTATCGGCACCGAGCACCTGCTTTTAGGCCTGGTCCGTGAAGGCTCTGGCATTGCTTCGCGCGCCCTGCAGGGCATGTCGGTTGATTTAAGCCGGGTTCGTACGGAGGTCGAGCGGATAACGCCAAAGGGGGAAAAAGTAATTCAGCAGGGGATCAGTTATACCCCGCGGGCCAAGCGGGTAGTTGAGCTGGCTATCGAAGAAAGCCAGAATCTCGGTCATAACTACGTAGGCACCGAGCATCTGATGTTGGGGTTGATCCGCGAAGGAGAAGGAATTGCAGCCCAGGTGCTGTCCAACCTGGGGATTGATTTGAAACGGGCCCGCAAGGAAGTTATTCACCTTTTAGGCGGAGAGGAAGGGGTGGCGCGGGCGGCTGAAGGCGACAAAGCCGGACCGCAAACGCCCACTGTGGATACCTTTGGCCGCGACCTGACCAGGTTGGCCAAGGAAGGCAAGCTGGATCCGGTGATCGGCCGCGACAATGAGATCGAACGGGTTATTCAGATTTTAAGCCGCCGTACCAAGAACAACCCCTGTTTGATCGGCGAACCCGGTGTCGGTAAAACGGCTATTGCCGAGGGATTGGCCCAGCGTATCGTTGACGGCCAGGTGCCGGAAATCCTGCGCGACAAGCGCTTGGTGACGATTGAACTGGCAGCCGTGGTGGCCGGCACCAAGTACCGCGGCGAGTTTGAAGAACGCCTGCGCAAATTGATGACTGAACTGCGCCAGGCTGGCAACGTAATGGTATTTATCGACGAGCTCCATACCCTGATCGGCGCCGGTGCTGCCGAAGGGGCGATCGATGCTTCAAACATCCTGAAACCGGCCCTGGCCCGTGGCGAGCTGCAGTGTATCGGCGCCACCACCATGGATGAATACCGTAAGCATATCGAAAAAGACCCGGCTCTTGAGCGCCGTTTCCAGCCGATTACAGTCGGTGAGCCGAATGTTGAAGAAAGTATAGCTATTCTGAAAGGCCTTCGGGATCGTTATGAAGCTCACCACAAGGTAAAAATATCCGATGAGGCGCTTGAGGCCGCAGTCAGGTTGGGTGACCGCTATATCTCTGACCGTTTCATGCCGGATAAGGCCATCGACCTCATTGATGAGGCAGCTTCGCGGGTACGGATTCGTAACTATACAGTGCCGACTGACTTAAAAGAGGTTGAGGAAAAGCTTTATGCCCTGCGCACAGAAAAAGAGGCGGCTATCCGGAATCAGGAGTTTGAGAAAGCCGCAGATTTGCGCGATCAGGAGCATAAACTGAAGGAAGAGCTGGAAGAGCAGAAAAAAGAGTGGGAACAGAAAGTCGGCACCTCCGATCTCGCCCTGGTGACCGAAGAAGATGTGGCATATATCGTATCAAGCTGGACCGGGATTCCTACGAAACGCCTGGCGGAAGAGGAGTCGGAACGCCTGCTGAAGCTGGAGGAAACTCTCCATCAGCGGGTCATTGGCCAGGATGAAGCTGTCCGCTCGGTAGCCCGGGCTGTTAGACGCGCCCGAGCCGGGCTGAAAGATCCTAAAAGGCCGATCGGTTCCTTTATCTTTCTTGGGCCGACCGGGGTTGGCAAAACGGAGCTGGGACGGGCACTGGCTGAAGCGCTTTTCGGTGACGAGAACTCGGTGATCAGGCTTGACATGTCCGAATACATGGAGAAACACACTGCCGCCCGTCTGATTGGCGCTCCACCTGGTTATGTGGGTTACGAAGAAGGCGGCCAGCTGACTGAAAAGGTGCGTCGTAAACCTTATTCAGTGCTGCTGCTTGATGAGATGGAAAAAGCCCACCCGGATGTGTTCAACGTATTGCTGCAGATCCTGGAAGACGGCCGCTTGACCGACGGCAAGGGACGGACTGTTGACTTTCGTAATACGGTTGTGATCATGACTTCAAACGTTGGTGCGACGTTCCTTGACAAATCAGCTCTCGGTTTTGGCGCTTCCGGTGAAGAAGCTGATTATGAGAAGATGAAAGAAAGGATCATGGACGAGTTGAAGAGAACTTTCCGGCCGGAATTTTTAAACCGGGTTGACGACCTGATCGTTTTCCATTCGCTGAACGAGGAACATATCAGGCAGATCGTTGAAATTATGCTCAGTGAACTCAACCGCCGGATCGAAGAGTTTAATCTGCATGTTGAAGTGTCGGATGAAGTTAAGCGCATTTTGCTGAAGGAAGGATTCGATCCTAAGTTTGGGGCCCGTCCCCTGAGAAGGGTTATCCAGCGCCGTTTGGAAGACGGTATTTCCGAGGAAATGCTCCAGGGCAAGATCTCGCCCGGCGATACTGTTGCCGTGACGGTGGATGATAAAGAAAGCCTGGTCTTCAGTAAAAAATAATAATATTAAAGAACTTGCCCCCTCACCCTGGCCCTCTCCCTCCAGGGGAGAGGGTTAGCCGGTAGCTCATATTTGCCGGGGTGTGGATCTGGCCCTCTCTCTCCAGGGGAGAGGGGGTTCTTATCAGTTTTTCGGCAGTTGCACCTAACTCCCTCCCTTGCATTGTGAGGGTATCAATAACTCCCTCCCCCTTGAGGGGGGAGGGTCGGGGTGGGGGTGATCAAGATTCTTAGTTTTTTCCAACCTCCAACCTCTCATCTCTCACTTCTAAAATGGGGAGGGTCGGGGTGGGGGTGAATAAGTTC
>CAYTER010000055.1:10998-12376 GCA_964436815.1 uncultured Syntrophomonadaceae bacterium | reverse complement strand
AAAAATATTGCAGGAAACATTGACATTAATTATAATTTTATTTATTATATTTTTAATATTAGTGCAGAACATAAGCCTGATACGATAATAGCAAACCTGCCGAAAGGCAGGGACGCAAAACCAAGGATCTAAGGTTAGCTTGCTAACTATGATAGCCTGGTTGCCGAAGTAGGCTATTTTTGTTCAGTTTTTAGAGGTCTTACTCGATATTTTCAGTAAAAATTTACTCCAGAAATTATCTTTTATGCTGTTTAAGTTGATAAGCCCGGATAAACCGGGCGGGAAAGGAATGTTATCATGAGCACTGGAATATTTCTTTTTCCCGAAGGCCGCAAACAACCCGTTGAGCAATACCGGGGGTTCAAAGAAAGCCGGGGCAGAAAGATTTATGCTGATGGCAGTAAATATGAGGGTGACTTCAAAGAGGGCCTTAAGCATGGTGAAGGTACAATAATTTACACTGATGGCCGGCAGTATAGTGGTAAATGGGAAAACGATCTTCCAAACGGCCAGGGAAAGATAACATGGCCCGATGGCAGTGTATATGACGGAAATCAAAAAAACGGCAAACGTAGCGGATTGGGTTTATGGACTCAACCAGGCGGAACCCATTTTTTGGGAGAATGGGAAAATGATAAACCAAACGGCCTGGGCATTATTACCTGGGCTAACGGTAGAAAATATGTTGGACAGTGGAAAGAGGGTAAAAGATCAGGCCAGGGCATCATGGTCTACTGGTCGGAAAGCCAGTACCTCGGTAAGCACATTGGGGAATGGGAAAATGGAAATCGGCATGGTATGGGTTTGATGATTTATGCCGACGGGCGTCAATATTTCTGCGAATGGGATAGAGGTAACAAGTGCGGAGAAGATATCTGGCTTTGCGCCGAACCGCTGGAAAATAAGCCGGCTGCCGTAATAATCCCGGAAAGCGACCTTGGAGTGATGAATTGGCAGGATGGTCGGCGCTATATCGGCGAGTGGCAAGATGGCAAGAAACATGGTGAAGGTATACTTGGTTTTCCAGACGGCAGAACCTACATCGGGCAGTGGGTTGGCGATATCATGCAGGGGCAGGGGATTATGCTCTACCCCAGTACCATGAAGTACTACGGTGAGCGGTTAGAGGGTAAAAGACATGGTTGCGGTATTATGTTTTATGAGGACGATCGAATCTATGCCGGGTCATGGTTAAATGACAAAAGAGAAGGTAATGGGACTCTATTATGTATCGACGGCAGTAAAATTTGTGGGGAATGGTCAAATGATCAGATTAAGCCCAAACTGGTTGTTCCACAGTTTGAAGATCATCGTCTTGAATTAATAGAACCTGATCAAAGTGTTCAAAAAGATTCTTTAGACTTAAATGTTAAAGAGC
>CAYTER010000055.1:3122-10898 GCA_964436815.1 uncultured Syntrophomonadaceae bacterium | reverse complement strand
TGTCTGAGCCTGTGCCTGAACCTGAAACTGAAATTTTACAAGCAGTTAATGAGGATCAGACGGATGAACTTAAGAAACAAATTTCTGAATTACGGGAAAGGCTTGAGCAAAAAGAGCAGGAGCAGCAGAAGAAACCCGGCAAGATTCTCTGGATTTGGAATATCGCTATTTCGATATTACTAGCTATGGCTTTATTCGCTATTTGGCTGTTTTACCTGAATTAGAAGCAGATTATAGTTTTATTTGATGGTGTGGATGATTTTCTTCATAATACAGCAGTTTCACCTGGAGGCAGCAGTATATGTTCAAACAGATGTGGTTAAACAATTATCCGGTTCGCTGGAACCTGGATTACCCGGAAGTGTCTCTCTACGATTTTCTTAAGAAACAAACTGCTGAATGTATGAACCTGGTGGCGATGATTTTTCAGAGCGAAGGAATTACCTACAGGGAAATGCATGAAAAGATTGATCGTTTCGCTGCGGCGCTTCTTGATTTAGGCATCAAAAAAGGCGAGCGCGTGGCAATCAGTATGCCTAACTGTCCTGAGTATGTTTATGCTTATTACGCCTGCATGAAAATCGGGGCGGTCGAAGTCCAGGTTGACCCTCTCTGCAAACCGGCTGAAACCGAACTTGTGCTCCGGGATTGTGAACCGAAAGCCATAATCGTTGCCGATTTAGTCCTTGAAAACTTTTTAGCGGTCAGGGATAAACTTGCAGTTGAACATTTGATTATCAATCGTCTTAGTGATTATGACATTTCTGTGCCAGGCGCCCTCTTTTTTGATGAAATGTTAAAGAGATACCCTGCAAACTCACCAGTAGCAGAAATTAATCCCCGTTTAGATGTAGCGGTTTTACAATATACAGGAGGCACAACTGGCATACCCAAGGCGGCTATGCTTACTCATTACAACATAGTCTCAAATATTGTCCAGAAACGGGAATGGTTTTCAGACTGGTTAAAGAGTAAATATAACAATGGCGTTCGACAGCGCTATGGGCTTGCTGTGATGCCTTTCTTTCATGCCACCGGGATGACTGCAGTTATGAATTTTGGTCTAACAGCTCCCTTCGGTTTACTCTTGTCTCCACGCTTTGATGTCGAGGCTACACTCGAACTAATTGATCGTTATCGCCCGGTGTTTTTCATGGGTGTGCCCACAATTTTTATAAATATCGCCAATCATCCTGATGCCGGCAGGCATAATCTTAAATCGGTGGACATCTGGCGCACAGGAGGGGCTCCGCTTCCGGTTGAAGTTATCGATAACCTGGAGGTGAAATTTGGGATTAAAATTATTGAAGGTTATGGCCTTACCGAAGCTTCGCCGACAACCCACGCCAACCCATACCGGGGGCTGCGAAAATTCGGCAGTATTGGCTTGCCCTACCCTGATACTGAATGCCGCATAGTCGATTTAGATACTGGGACTATTGATGTTCCGATTGGTGAGGAAGGTGAACTGATTGTCAGGGGGCCGCAGGTAATGAAAGGTTACTGGAAGCGACCCGAAGAAACAGCCAAGGCTATTCGTGATGGCTGGCTATATACCGGTGATATAGCGAAGATGGATAACAGCGGGTATTTTTATATTGTTGGCCGCAAGAAAGAGATGATTATCACCGGCGGTCTTAATGTTTACCCGGGCGAGGTTGATGAAGTGCTTTTTCATCACCCCAAGGTTTCAGAAGTTCTCAGTACTGGCATACCGGATCAATATTTTGGGGAAGCCTTAAAAACATATATTGTCTTAAAGGCAGGAATTATGGCTACGGAAGAAGAAATTTTGGATTACTGTGCAGATAGGCTGGCTGTTTATAAGCTTCCCAAGGCAATCGAATTTTGCACCGAACTTCCTAAAAGTACAGTTGGTAAACACCTGCGACGCGGGTTGGCCGAACAGCCACCGGAAAGAGCCGAAGCGGCTACAGTTAAAGCAAGAGAAAGATATGATTCAGATTCTTTTGTAACAGATGATTTCATGGAAGATTTCAGCATGTAAAAAATGATTATCAGACGGGTAAAGGAAGGATGATTAATATGACTAAAGCAATTGAAGCATTTAAAGCGATTATCGATGATCTTAAGTCTGATCTCGGCGATGCCCTTGTTTCTGCGGATATCTGGCATATCAAGGACGCCCAGTCTTTAGGTGGTTACAATGTGGCTGCGAAGGCTACCGCCCTTTTTAACGAAGTAACGAGGATGCTGGAAAAAACTCTTGCCGGCTCGGAGTTTCCCAACCTCGGAGATTACTACATGGTCCATACAGCCAATGGCTACCTCGTTGTAATCAACAAATCGGGTGACTATCAGCTGGGAATGACGGTTGACCTGTCGAAGACCACCATGGGTATCCTGATGAGTATCGTGCTGCCCAAAATTCAGGAAAACCTGCATAGCGCTACCCAATAAATTATATTTGCGTAAGGTTACCCGGCAAACGGTCTAAATAATCCTGATCGCATTCAACCGGGCAGGTGAGGAAATGCACTTTTCACTTGAGAACATCAGAAAGGCGATTGCCAGTCTTAAAGAAGATCTGGGTAAAGGTTTAATTCAAACTGATATCTGGAACACTCAATCGCAAAAATCAGTTGCTTTTGATCATAGTCGTGGTCTGCTGCCGATCTATGGAGCTGTCCCCAAGCACATCAGAATAATCAGCTCTATTTCACAGCTGCTAAAAAAAACTCTGGTTGCATCAGACTATCCTTTTCAGATTGATTATATTTTAATCAACCTGGCCAATAACCAGGTTTTAATGGTTCTCTATTACAACACAGTGAAAACGGAGAATTCCAGTTCACTGACCGGTCATTCATATGGGTCCGGACCGGATATGAGCGAATACCAGCAGTTTATTCTGGTCGATATGAACCAGACCACCATTGGGGCGCTGATGGGTATCGCAATCCCCAATATGTTGGAAGCCATCCGGTAAAATTTTATGTTCTGTGCCCATGCTATAACAATTTAAAGTTAGGCAGATTACAGTAATAAACAGGCTGCATTTTGAATAGTTTGAGCACGAAACCGATTCGGGCAACAGAAGTAGATTGGAATTTCCAGTTTAAAGAGTAAGCCGCAATCTTTATCAATAAGGAGAAGCGGCTTATTTTGATCTATCATAGAGAAGATAAAAAAAGAAAATATATGCCATTGCTGTCAAAAAGAGAGCCAATATGGTAGAGTAATCATTAAAGTCGTAGATATTTTATCGCTGACGTTTCTAATGTGGGAGGTCAAATGCGTGCGCAATTTGCTGATTCCAGACTTAAGTCTGTCAAATATATTTGAAATTGATGTTGAACTGCTTAAAAAGCAGGGGATCAAAGGGATTATTACGGATATGGACAATACCCTTGTCCCCTGGAGTGACCGCTCTGTTTACCCCCGTCTCGCTGACTGGTTTAATGATTTAAAAGAAAGAGGATTTAAGCTGATTATCGTTTCTAATAACAGTCAAGATAAAGGCGGGCAACTCGCCCGGGAACTTGAAATACCGGCAATCTGGTATGCGATAAAACCACGGCGCCGGGCGTTTCGCAGAGCTTTGGAGATTATGCAGCTAGAACCGGGCGAGGTAGCAGTTGTAGGCGACCAGATTTTTACTGATGTGTTGGGTGGCAATCGTCTTGGTCTCTTTACGATTCACGTTCAACCGCTTTCCGAGAAAGAATTTTTCTCGACCAAACTGATGCGGATGATGGAGCGCCTTTTATTTCGCAGTTTACGGAATAAAAACTAATTACAGTAATATATTCCGGCATTTGCAGGAAATAACATTAAAGTGAAGAATATTGCCGAAAAACCCTTTAATATCAAAGGTGAACAGGTAAGTTCTACAGGAAAGAGAAGAAATAAGTAGTAATATTCACATATATTAGAATTTATGCTTGCTAATGCTACAAAAAATGGTATAATATATATTTAATAGCATTAGATTGGAGCCTGACGAGAAAGCGCAAAACTGCTGAAAGGTAGTGACGCAAAGCCATGGGTCTGCAGCCCGGACAAGGGTATGATTGCCAGGTTGCCGAAACAGGCGTTTTCTTATTGTTGTTTTATAATAAGTCCGGCTGATACTTCATAGCTGTAGCGGTGAGGTGTATATAGTGCAATTAAAAATACCGGAGTTTAAATTTACAAGCAACTTCAAGTTCAAGGAATTATTCAAAGAGAAGCGTTTCCTGATTTTGGCCGGGGCCCTGCTCTTTGTTGCTGTTGCCGGGGGTATTTTAGGGATTGTTCTGCTCTCAAATCGTGACAGTTCAGGCAACGATCTTACTGGGTCCGGACCCGGCGGCGATTTGGAAGCAGCGGATGAAGCGATCGTTTTACCCCAGCAAGTACGCAGCGAAGATGAAGATAGTGATAACTCCTTCCAACTTTTCAGGTCCGGAGCCGATCCTTTTGCTTCACCGATGCGTCTGACCGGTATCGCAACCGGAGGACGCGGTGGAGCAACTGCAATTATTGAGTCGGGCGGTTATTCTTTCGTGGTATTTGAAGGTGACTACGTTGAAGATTACTGGGCTGTGCGCCTGATCACGGGAGACATGGTAGTGCTGCGGGCAGGAGACCAGGAAGTTTTCCTTTATTTTGATCAGGCTCCTGTAACGAGAACTATTGAACCACTCGGGCCGGCTACTGAAGAAGATGAAGATGACCCGGAGGAGGGTGCCTAAATGCGAAAAAAACGCCGTAAATCCTCGACCTACAGCCTGGATCGACGTTTATTGTTCGGCATTCTCAGCCTGATACTGGTTGTTGTGGTTACCATAAATTGCACTTCGAATAATGAGGATCAATTATCTTTAATTCAGAGCGAAGTCATTGAAGCAGCTGTACTGCCTGCCGGAGATCCGGATGTTGCACAGGTTGCTTCGACAGGCGCTGTTCTCAGTGCAGATCTTTTGTGGGCGGATGTTTCAGATGTAACAACCAGCCCGCGCCCTTCTTACAGAAGTTCATCTTTGATATCCCTTAATGTTTCCGATGCCAATCTGCTCGACATTTTAACCTTGCTGGCCTACAAGCTTGATGTGAATATCATTTATTTAGAGGATCCGGTCAGGATAACTGTCAAGACAGAAAACCTGACCCCGCTTGATACCTTCCAGATTATCCTTCAAAAACAGGGTTTGGATTATGTACAGGTTGGCCGCAATTACGTTGTTGGGCAGAGTTCCCGGCTGCAGCAGGACTTTTCCAACCGCCTGGTTCTGACCCGTTTCAAGCTTAAATATGTTACGGCGGAGGATATGGAAAGGTATATTTCGATTTTAGGTACGCAGGTTTTAAGTTTGACTGTTGATTCCAACCAAAAATCCTTGTGGGTAAAGGGCACTCCGATGGCCGTCGGGGAAGCGCGTGAACTGGCTAACGCCCTTGATATTAAAGAAAACGAATCATTAACCGCAGGGGAATCATTTTTTGTCAGGTTAAATTTAAATTATGTTGTTGCCTCTGAAATGAGGCAGTATTTAACTGAAATTGGCGTACCGCTGGAAAGTATTATTGTTATTCCTTCAAACCATAAAGCCATTTGGCTCCAGGGCGTTTCCGCTGCCCTTAACCAGGCCCGTGATTTAATTAAAGCGCTCGATATTGAAGAAAACCAATCGATTGCTGCGGGAGATCCATACTTGGCTCGTTTTGACCTAAATTACGTGACGGCTGAAAATATGAAGCGCTATTTTGCCGAACTTGCAGTCCAGATTAGGATCCTTACCGTTGAGGCAAATCCAAAAACAATGTGGATCCAGGGTGTGCCGCACCAGCTAAATGAAGCCCGGGATTTAATTAAAGCCCTGGATATTAAGGAAAACGAATCACTGGTCGAGGGCGATGCCTATTTTGTGCGAATCACTCTCTTATATGTTCAGGCCGAAGCGATGGCTGATTACCTGAATCGCTTAAACATCCCCGTCGATAATATCTTAACCATTGACGGCAACCAGAAGGCGATCTGGCTGCAGGGTACACCACTTGCCATAAATAAGGCGCGGGAAATGATCAATGCCCTTGATATCAGGGAAAACGCCTCTATCACTGAAGGCGAAGAATTTTTTATAAGGGTAAATTTAAGTTACGTATCCGCTTCCGACATGAAAACATACTTAACAGAACTTAATGTGCCGGTTCAAAATATTCTGGTAGTGGACTCGAATCAAAAATCGATTTGGATTCAGGGTACTTCCAGGGCAATCAACAGCGCAAACGAGCTGATCAGAGCCCTTGACATCCTGGAAAACCAGTCTGTTGCCGCCGGTGCGCAGACCCTCTTCAGGTTTGACTTGAAATATGTTTCAGCCGAAGATATGGCCCGCCACCTTGAAGAACTTGGTGTCGGCTTAACGATGATCACCGTTGACAGCAACCAGCGGATCCTGTGGCTTCAGGGCACTATGGACGGCATTGCCCGGGCAAACGAACTGATAATCAGACTGGACATTCCGGAAAATGCTTCCCTGCCTGACGAGAGCCAGTATGTTTCTGCGATGGCACTGGAGTATGTGTCGGCAACCAACATGGCCCAGTATCTAATAGATCTCGGAATACCGGCCGAAAGTCTGCTGGTAGTGCCTGATAACCAAGGTAAAATCTGGGTCAGAGGAACCCCGAAGGTGATTGCCGACACAACTCAAATGATTGATGCCCTTGATCTTAGGGAAAACGCTGCTTTTGGCATCGGTGGCAGGAGAATAATCCGCATGCCTGTAGCTCAAACAAGAAGTTTGGTTGGAGATATTGAGCTGGCTAATTTGATTCAATTTTTAAGTGTCCTTTTAGATGGACTTAGGTCTGGAGATACAGGTTGGATAACCTGGGATCACCCCACTGGTCCTCCCACAATTAGCATGGATTGGCAAAATCCGGTAATATTAGCTAATGACATACGCTTAAAAGTTTCACCGAATTACGGCACTGAAGGAGCTCCCTTGCATTACCTGATTGCCGAGGGTACGCCTGATAATGTTGCCATAGTCAAGAGTATGATCGCTGAGATTGCAGGCACGCCAGACTCACCATTTTCAGCTGTTCCTGAAGAGGAAGAAAATGGCGAGGAAGAAGGTGGAGGTGGCGGAGGCGGGGCTGATTTTTACCAACCGCTGTACGTTCCCTCAGCGCAAAACTACAATATAACGGCAAGATGCGTGCCAGCCGATGCCGGAACTATTTCCGGCGCCAGAAGCTACTCCCAGGGTTCAACTGCGACTATCACGGTAACACCAGCGGAAGGATATACCTTTGTACGCTGGATTGAAAGCGGCGCCAGTGTATCAACCAGCACAACCTATTCCTTCAGCGTGTTCCGGGATCGTTTCCTGGAAGCGGTATTCGTCAGCAGCAGTCCAAGCAGTCCGACTACGGATGAAGAAGAATAAAATACGGAGATACTATCGTGGAAAATAAATATCCGGTAACCATGAATCAGCTGCTGACCAGGGCGGTTGAGCAAAAAACATCCGATGTTCATATTGTGCCTTTTGACCGGCCTATGTTTCGGATTAACAGGGATATGGTTAAGCTCGATTTACCGGTTGTCACTGCCGAAAATGTGAAAGAGCTACTCCTTCAGGTGATTAAGCCTCACCAGGTTGAAATGCTCAAGAAAGATCTCGAACTTGATTTCTCATACTCGATACCGCAGGTTTCACGATTCAGGGGCAATGTGATGTTTCAACGCGGCACCCCGGCCATGGCTTTGCGGATTGTACCGTTCGAGGTGCCTGATCTTGAGAAGCTTGGGGTTGTGCCGGG
>CAYTER010000055.1:0-3022 GCA_964436815.1 uncultured Syntrophomonadaceae bacterium | reverse complement strand
CATGACCCGGATGTTATTTTGATCGGTGAGATGCGTGACCTTGAAAGTATCAGTATCGCTCTGACTGCGGCCGAAACAGGACACCTTGTTTTCTCGACCCTGCATACCCAGACAGCGCCGCTGACCATAAACCGTATTGTTGATGTTTTCGCTGAGCACCAGCGTGATCAGATTCGCCAACAGTTGACTGGATCTCTACAGGCCGTTCTTTCACAACAGCTGATTCCCAATGTTGCCGGTGATGGCCGGGTCCTGGCCATGGAGTTTTTAAAGACCAGTACGGCTGTAAAAACGATGATCCGGGAAGGTAAAGAGCATCAACTTTATTCTGTGATGCAGTCCAGTCACGGTCTGGGCATGAAAACTATGGATCAGACTCTTTCCGAACTTTACGCTTCCGGGAAAATTTCGCGCACTGAAGCGCTTGAAAAATGTATAGACAAAACTGAGATGGAAAGATTGCTGAAACGTTAGCACTCTTAGATCATGGTTGAACTGATTTCCCAGGGAGAGTTATACTATGGGTTCTTTTCAGTACGAAGCGATAAAAAGCTCCGGTGAGGCCGTTACCGGTAAACTTGACGCCGATAACGAAAGCAGCGTTATTGACAGACTGCGCGGCATGGGCCTGATGGTTACTGAAGTTAAAGAGATCAAGCAGACTACCTTCGGCATTTCAATCAAAATTGGCGGCAAGGTGAAGCTGGGCGATTTAAGCTTGTTTAGCCGTCAACTGGCAGCAATGTTAAACTCAGGAATTCCCTTAACTAGAGCTCTATATACCCTGAGCCGTCAGTCAACGAACCGCGGGCTAGGCGCTGCTTTAATCGATATCGCCCGTAATGTCGAGAGCGGGATCAGTTTCAGCGAAGCGTTGAAAGGACACCCCGTTATCTTTTCCGAACTTTATGTTAACATGATTGATGCCGGCGAAGCTGGAGGAACCCTAGAGGCAACCCTGACCAGGCTTGCCCACCAGCTGCAGAAGGATAAGGAACTGCGCGACAGCATCAAATCGGCGTCCTTTTACCCGCTGGCGGTTTTTGCCTTCGCTATCGTGATCTTATTTGCCATGCTTTTTTTCCTGGTGCCGATTTTTGTCGGGTTTTTCCCGCCGGGATCTGTTCTGCCGCTACCAACCAGAATGATCATCGCCATGTCTGATGGGCTTAAAAACTACTGGTATATTATTTTTCCACTGCTATTTGTTCTTGTATTGATGCTCCGTTCCTATGCCAGGAGCAGTACCGGTAAAAGAAATTTGGATCAGCTAAAATTTAGATTACCGATTTTCGGGCAGTTAGTTCAAAAAACAGTAGTGGCCAGTTTTGCCCGGACATTTTCGACAATGATGGGTACCGGTATTCCGGTAGTGCAGGCGCTAAACTCTTCAGGGATGGCAACCGGTAACACCTTGGTCATGGATGCCACCCGGATTGCCGGCGAAAGGATCCAGGAAGGCAGCAGTGTTGCTCTTCCGTTGGAGGAAAGCGGAGTTTTTCCGCCGATGGTAACTCATATGATTTCTGTCGGTGAAGAAACGGGAAATATACCGGAAATGATGGATAAGGTCGCCGAGTTTTATGAAGAAGAGGTGGCGACAATGACCAAAGGCCTGACCGCCCTGATTGAGCCGCTGATGTTGATTGTCTTAGGTATTATGGTTGGCGGTATGCTGGTTGCTCTCTACCTCCCGATATTTACCGTTATTACCCAGATTTAAAGGAGAAATGCCTGATGGCTCAGACAGTGAAAAAAATTGTTGGCCTGGAATTCGACACCGGGATTGCCCGGGCGGTTGAGCTTTCGGGCAAAGCAAACTCACCGAACTTACTCAACATCGGCAGTGTTCCCCTTCCTGAAGGCGCAGTACGTGAGGGAATGATCATCGATCCGGACCAGGTTGGCGAAGCTTTGAAAAGCTTCTGGAATAAATTAGGCTTTAAGGAGCGTAATATTCTACTCGGTGTCTCCAATCAGGGCGTCCTGGTGCGGCACATCACAGTTCCCAATGTCCCGGAGAGCAAACTGAAAAACCTGATCCATTTTCAGGCGCAGGAATACCTGCCAATCCCGATCGAAAGCGTTGTTCTTGATTATATGGTCTTAGATGAAATACCAGGTCAGGGCGATACAGAGAAAAAACTTGAGGTTTTACTGGTGGCTGCAAGGCGTGATATGCTGGATAAGTTCATCGAAGCTTTGAATATCGCCAAGCTTGAACCGGTTGACATTGATGTATCAAGTATGGCCATGATCCGTTTATTGCCTCCAAAAGCGTTAGAGATGACTATAGCCCTGGTTAATGTAGCCAACGGCTTAAACAGTATCCTGGTAGCGGCAAAAGGCAAACCACGCCTGGCCCGTCTTGGATTGGTTAAAATTGTTGATTTGGCCGAAAGCCTTGGTGTCGGGTTAGAGTCAATATTTGACGCTACAGTCTTAAGACGTGATGGGTCGGTTGCTGTTTTGAATAACTGGATTAACAGCCTGGCAGTGGAGATTCGGTCATCACTGACCTATTATCAGGATTTGCCAGGCTCAACTAAAGTTGAGGGTGTTCTGTTAAGCGGTAGAGGGGCACAATTCAGCGGTATTGCTGAGCTGCTTGATCAATATCTGGAGCTGCCAGTGCGGGTTTTTAACCCGCTTAATGCCTACAGTTCAGTTGACCGTAAATTAGCGAAAACCAATACCGATGCAACTGATTATGCGGTTAGCGCCGGTTTGGCGCTCAGGGGTCTGGAGGGATAAAGGTGCAGCATGTCAGCTTACTGCCTCCCGAAATTAAGAAAAAACGTCAGGAGAAAGAAAAACTAGGCAAAATCCAGACGGTGATTTTTGTCGTCCTGCTGCTCTTGGTAGCAGTAAATGCTTTTTACCTGGTAAACGGCATGGTGGTGCGCAGCAATCTTAAATCTATAAGAAGCGAGCGTGAGTTTACTGAACAGCAGGCAGCATCGTTAGTTGAATTTGCCGAACTGCATAACGAAATCACCACTTCGGAACAACTGGTTGGCAG
>CAYTER010000054.1:7879-12578 GCA_964436815.1 uncultured Syntrophomonadaceae bacterium | reverse complement strand
ACTTATTTTACCTGATCTTTTAAGGCTTTTCCAGCCTTGAATGCCGGCACCTTCTGGGCGGCAATCTTGATCTTTTCACCAGTGCTGGGGTTGCGGCCTTCGCGGGCCTGGCGCTGCCTTACTTCGAAAGTACCAAAGCCTACAAGCTGCACTTTTTCACCCTTGGCCAATGCACTGCTGATACCTTCTACCACTGCTGTAACTACAGCTTCACTATCTTTTTTACTGACACCGGCTTTTTCTGCTACGAGAGCTACCAATTCCTGTTTGTTCATGCGGTCTGTCTCCTCTCTGTTAAGATATAACAACGTTGTTTATAATACAGGCTTTTTCTAAAGAGATCAACTCAAATAATCCTAAAATACAGCGTCTACGGGAAGATCGCCGGATACAACCCGGATTAAAACCATCTCCGGGGCTTTTTTCTGCCGGTTTTCTTGATAAAACGCTTAAATTGACACCTTTATCGTCAAATGATCAAATGAATTTTTAACTTTCCACGACTTTTTCATTGTAGCAACCGAGGAGTTTAAAACCGGCAGTTTGCTTCTCAGCCTGCTCGAGCGTTTTTAAAACCGCCTGGTCTTTAATCGAACCGTCAAAATCTAAGAAGAATGAATAATCGCCCGGCTCGTTGGGAATCGATTCGATCCGGGTCAGGTTAATACCGGAATTGGCAAAGAGTTCAAGGACCCCAAAGAGAGTTCCCGCCTTGTGCTCTGTGGTAAAGGTAATAGTGCACTTGCTGCCCTCTTCGGATGGACTCCCCTTGGCCAATAGCAGGAACCTGGTGCGGTTGTTGTTTAAGTCTTCGATGTTTTCTTTCAGCACTTCGAGATTATAAAGCTCTGCCGCCAGACGGCCGGCGATACAGGCGGCGCCGCGGGGCTGCTTCTCGGCCAGCATTCTGGCCGCCCCGGCAGTGTCAAAGTAGGGAACCGGGGTCAGGTTATTGCGGGAGAGAAAACGCCGGCACTGGGCCAACGCCTGCGAATGGGAGTAAACCTCCCTGATTTCGCGATGGTCGTTGCCCGGCACCATGAGCAGGCAGTGATGCACCGGCATATCGATAGCTCCCACGATCTGCAGATCCGTATTGATCAGCAGCTCGTTGACCGGACCGACAATGCCGCCCAGGGTATTTTCCACCGGCACAATACCATAATCGTACATACCGGAATTAACACCTTCAAACACTTCATTAAAAGTGACACAGGGCAGCGTTACGTAATCCTGGTTATAGTGCCTGACCGCTTCTTCACTGTAGGCGCCATGTTCACCCTGAAAACCGGTGATTACCAGCTCGCGGCCCTGCAGTTTTTTACTCTGGGTAAGAATGATCCTGTAGATCTCTTCGCTGAAATCTTTTTCCAAAAGGGCATTGGGGTTGTTTTTTACTCTTTCCAGGATCTCTTTCTCGCGCTGCGGATCTTCAATCTTATCTTTGAAACGTTTAGCCAGGAGACCCTGCTCCAGGCGGTCGTTTAAGAGTTTTAAGAGCTGTGAGTCAATAAGGTCTATTTTATGCCTGATTTCGTCCAGTTTCATTATAGATCGCCCCCGGTAATCGTAGTGGTTTTAAAAAGAGGATCGCTCATCAGCTGATTGAGCTTCAGGATTTTATGCATCAGCATTTTGAACTGATCAGGGTTGAGCTGTTGATCGGCATCGCTTTTTGCTTCGCAGGGGTTAACATGCACCTCTACCAGCAGGCCGTCGGCTCCGGCGGCAATAGCCGCCAGGCTCATTTTTTCAACCAGGCTCAGCTTGCCGGTACCATGTGAGGGGTCAACCATCACCGGCAAATGGGTCAGTTCTTTGATAGCCGGAACCATACTTAAGTCAAGAGTATTCCTGGTATAGGTTTCAAAGGTCCGGATGCCCCTTTCACAGAGCACCACATTGGGGTTGCCTTCGGCCAGGATATATTCGGCGCAATTCAGCCACTCCTTGAGAGTGGAGTACATACCCCTTTTCAGCAGAACCGGTTTGGGCGCCCGGCCGACTTCTTTCAGTAAAGAAAAATTCTGCATGTTCCGGGCTCCGATCTGCAGGATGTCGGCAAACTCGCAAACCCAGGATACGTCGCGGGGATCGATTACTTCAGTAACAATCGGCAGGCCGGTTAAGTCCCTGGCCTTGGCCAGTATTTTTAAACCTTCAAGGCCAAGGCCCTGAAAATCGTAAGGTGAGGTACGCGGTTTAAAAGCGCCGCCCCGGAACATCATTCCCCCGCCTTCTTTAACAGCTTCGGCAGTTCTAAGAGTCTGCTCTTCGCTCTCGACACCGCAGGGGCCGCCAACAACAACAAAACCTTCACCGATAACCACGTTGCCAACTTTGATTTTGGTTCTGTTTCCCTTTTTACCGATACTGACCAGTTTGAGATTTTGCATGGATCTTCTCCGTTTGAGTGCGATTATTTGAGCAATGATATCACAGCTTTTTTAGAGGGTCAATGAAATAATCTCTGATGTATAGGTAAAAAATACGACAGATTATATGGCAAACCTAATGTCTGCCAGACAACCTGCCGTTATCTTCCTTGCTAACTTTACAAACAGATTTAACAGATCATTTTAGTTCTTCAATAATCTCTTCTACTTCTTCGTATCCTGACTTGTAAAACTCTTCTTCTTCCGGCTCAAGCTCTTTAAGAAGCCGTAAGAATTCACCGGCATGCTCCCTTTCTTCGTCGGCAATATCAGTGAGTACAACTTTGGCCAGCTCATTATCGATCGATTCGGCCAGCTGCATGTAAAGCTGAATCGCTTCATACTCCGCTGCAATCATGAACCGGATAGCCCGAACCAGTTCTGCATGAGTCAACTTTCGGTCCTTTGCCATTCCTGAAAATGCATGTCCAAAATCAGGCATCTGGTCACTCCCCTTTATCCTTTTCCCTAATTATAAACAGGTTCACCAAGACCGGCAACCTTTAACGGTTGCCAGGTCTGGCATCACCTCTCCATGATTTTAATAAAAGCTTCGAGTCTGCCTTTTTCCTGCAGGATTTTCATCCCCATTTCCGATACGGTCGCCGGAACCGCTGGAATTTCTTCTCTTTCGACCAAATACATTGCTTCACTCGGGCAGCCGCTGACACAAAGCCCGCAGCCGATACATTCCTGCTGGTCGACCACGGCAATTTCATTAACGAGGGTGATAGCCTGCACCGGGCAGCGTTCATCAGCGCAAATAGCGCATCCTGTGCAGTCATCGGTCAGAACCTGGGCCAGGTAACGGCTGGGTTCAAAAGCATGAGGATGGTTAAGCTGCGTTTTTCCGCGCAGCACAGTGCAACAGCAGGGGCAGCAGTTGCAGATCAGGTTAGCCCTGTCCGCACTGTTATTGCTGGTATGGACCAACCCGGCTTCTTCTGCCCTGTCTAACACCTTCAACCCCTCTTCTTTATCAATCCGCCGGGCAAACCCACGCTCCACCAGGAACTCTGCCGCCTGGCCGAAAATCAGACACACCTCTTTTGGTTTTTCACAGGCACCGACACTTACGCGGCAGGCACAGTTGGCCAGGGCTATGAAAGCAGCATCTTTAATAAACAGCTTTACTTCTTCATAGGGGTGAATCCGGTCGCGGGCGGGGATTGCCTGATCCACCGCCACGATGCGCATCAGCGGAGTGGGATTACCGGCAAATGCAACCCCGAGAGCTTCAGTATGATACTCTTCCCATAGTTCTCCCAACCTGGTATGCATCGGGGTGAGCTCTGTTTTCATAAAAGGGAATTCAAAGACACCGGGGATCAGCGGCAGAAGGCCGTATTGTAAAAGACCTTCTTTTTTTCGTGAGATAATGATGCCTTTATCGGCCATTGACTCCAGGTGCACTAATACTTCTTCTTTTGTAAAGCCGGCGTTGCCGGCAATCTGATCTGCCGGTTTAACCTTGAAACTCATGGTTACAGCTATAGCAGCCTCTTCAGGGGTAAAGAGGATTTTCAGGATTTCGCTGATCGCCTCCGCTTTCGGCGCTGTTGACGGATGAGAATCCAGAACCTCTCTTAGCTGTTCATAAATATCCACTGCCTACTCCTTCTTTCCTCTTTAAGCAGATATTTTTAATGCTTACTTTTACCAGCAGGCTCTTCCAACTGCCGCTTATTACCAACATCATTTTATTTTAAGATTTCCCGGGCAATAACCATGCGCTGCACCTGGTTAGTACCTTCATAGATCTGCAGAATCTTGGCATCGCGCATCAGTTTTTCAACTGGATAATCGCGCATGTATCCTGATCCGCCCATAATCTGCAAGGCATCCACTGTCGCTTCCATGGCAATATCAGCTGCATAAAATTTAGCCATCGAACCCTCCTTGGAGGCATGCATTCCAGCTGCAAGATACTGGGCAGCCCGCCAGACCAGCAACCGGGCGGCATCAATCTTGGTGGCCATTTCGGCAAACATGAACTGGATGGCCTGGTTAGCCGCGATTGGCTTGCCAAACTGGATGCGCTGTAGGGCATATTTGCGGGCTTCTTCGAAAGCCCTGCGAGCCACGCCGACAGCGGCGGCCCCGATCCCCGGCCGGGTAACATCTAAAGTTGCCATGGCGATCTTAAAACCGTCGCCTTCCCTGCCCAGCAGGTTAGCGGCCGGCACCCGAAGATCTTCGATGATCACCTCTGCCACTTCGGAACAGCGGTCACCCATTTTCTGCTCTTTCTTACCGCCGCGGAT
>CAYTER010000054.1:0-7779 GCA_964436815.1 uncultured Syntrophomonadaceae bacterium | reverse complement strand
CTGCCACTTCGGAACAGCGGTCACCCATTTTCTGCTCTTTCTTACCGCCGCGGATACCGGGCGTATCACCCGGCACGATAAAAGCGCAAAGCCCTTTATGCCCCAGGCTTTTATCGATGGTGGCAAAGATCGTATAGAGCGCTGCCGAACCACCGTTAGTGATAAAGCACTTGTTACCATTCAAAATGTAATAATCACCATCCTTTACCGCCCTGGTCTGAACGTTGGATACGTCAGAGCCCGCTTCCGGCTCGGTAAGACCGAAGGCAGCCAGCTGCGGCTTGGCACAGAAATCAGGCAAAAACTTTTTCTTCTGTTCATCTGTTCCGGCGATGAGAATCGGCTGAACAGCCAGCTCGTTTGCTCCGAAGGTTCCATTCACGCCCAGACACCCGTAAGCAATTTCTTCAGTGATGATAGCCGCTGTAAGGGGGTCGATGCCCTGCCCGCCAAGTTCAAGTGGTATGGCCAGATTCATCAGGCCGGCCTCGTATGCTTTTTCAACCACCTGCCAGGGAATTTCCTCTTTTTCGTCGTATTCGGCAGCAATCGGGATAATCTCCGCCGCGGTAAAATCCCTGGCACATTTTTGCATCTGCTCCTGTTCTTCGGTCAACTGGAAAGATATCATTTAGATACTCCTTTCGGTCTACTTGATAGAATTGCCCTTATTTTCGGCATATTAATCCCCACTTCCTACCAGAGGCCCAAAAAAACCGCCTTAGGTTCCAAAATAGTTAGTGCTTTTCCTGTTTATCAAGCACCTTTTTGGTTTCCGGTCTGTTGACAATTAAACCAACCCCTTGTTAATCTAAGCTTAAGTTCATTACGCCTGATCACAGGTTTACCGGTTAAGTCACTTACTAGCAATTCAATGGAGGTCTCATTATGAACAGTACATTAAAAAGCACCCCGAATGCAGACGGTTTCCGCATGCCGGGAGAATTTGAGCCGCATGAAGGATGCTGGATGATCTGGCCGGAACGCCCCGACAACTGGAGAATGGGCGCCAAACCGGCTGAAAATGCCTTTGTGGCGGTAGCTGAGGCAATAAGCTGCTTTGAACCGGTCACCATGTGCGTCTCGGGCCGGCAGTTTGTCAATGCCCGCAATAAGCTTCCCGCTCAGGTCAGGGTGGTTGAAATGTCCAACAATGACTCCTGGATGCGCGATGTGGGACCAACCTTTGTTCTTAATGACCGGGGCGGTTTAAGAGCTGTGGACTGGATTTTTAACGCCTGGGGCGGCCTCGATGGCGGTCTTTACTTCCCCTGGGATCAGGATGATCTGATCGCCCGCAAAGTTGCGGAAATTGAAGGGGTTGACTGCTATAAAGCCCCCCTGGTGATGGAAGGCGGCTCTATCCACTCCGATGGCGAGGGCACCCTGCTGACCACTGAAGAGTGCCTGCTTAATCCTAACCGCAACCCCCGGCTCAGCCGAAAAGAGATCGAGTCCTACCTGAGCAACTATTTAGGCGCTCAAAAAGTAATCTGGCTGCCGCGGGGCATCTATAACGACGAAACCGATGGCCACGTTGATAATATCTGCTGTTTTGTCAAACCGGGAGTAGTGCTGCTCGCCTGGACAGATGATCAAAAGGATCCGCAGTATGAAATATCGAAAGAAGCGCTGGAAGTTTTACAAAACGCGACTGATGCTAAGGGGCGTAAACTGGAGGTCCACAAACTGCTGCTGCCCTCCAATCCCATAACAATCAGCGCTGAGGAGTGTGAAGGGGTCGACAAGATTGAGGGTTCGTTACCGAGAGAAAAAGGCGACCGGATGGCAGCATCATATGTCAATTTCTATTTAGCCAATGGGGCTGTAATTGCCCCTTTGTTCAACGATCCTGCCGATCAGCATGCCTTGGATAAATTAAAAGAGCTGTTTTCCGACCGGGAAGTAGTCGGCATCTATGCCCGGGAGATCTTATTGGGCGGCGGCAACATCCACTGTATCACCCAGCAGCAGCCGAAACGGTAATACGATAATAGCCTATGTTAATGCAGCAGGGGAATAATGAGAATATAATAAATAAGAGGGACCAGGATGGCCGGCAGGAGATTTGCCGTTCTGATTTTAACAATCTCCAGCAGGTTAAGGCCGATGCCGAAGATGAGAATACCACCGATGATTGAGATCTCGCGAATCACAGCAATCGTCAAAAAAGGTTCCACCATACCGGCGAAAAGAACGATTGCCCCCTGGTAAATAAAAACAGCCCCGGCGGAAAAAATAACCCCGATGCCGAGCGAAGAGGCAAGAATCATTGAGGTAATACCGTCCAGGACCGACTTGGCAAAAAGCATATCGTGTTTGCCCAGCAATCCGCTTTCCAGAGAACCGATGATCGCCATGGTGCCGACACAGAATATTAAACTGGCAGTAACAAAACCGCGGGCTACATTATTTTCGGCAGAACCAAACCTTTTCTGTAAAGCCATGCCCAGGCGTTCCAAGCCATTTTCAACACCAACCAGTTCACCGATCAAACCACCGATAACCAGGCTAATGATAAAAAGAATCGGTTCACTCTCGGGATTGAGTAAACCCCCTAAGGCTGTAGTTGCTCCAATAAAAAGCACCGCCATGCCGATCGCCTGCATAACGATTGTTTTATATTTTTCCTTTAAACCCTTGTGAAAAATAAGGCCTAGCAGGCTGCCGACGATGATCGCCAGGGCATTGACATAGTTACCGAGCATTCTTCACCTCTCAAGCGTAATAAAACAGTGATTATTATATCATTATTCACCTATTGGTTAAATAGGTCTTTTTCGTGATTTCTTCGAACCGTATGCTTGAGAAGTAAGCTGGTCAGGCATAGATCCTGTTTTTCAGCAGCGTTACCACCGGTATCAGCCCGATGATAATAGCAGTTGATACCAATACTTCAAACCAAACCGTGCTTAGTGGCTGTCCCATCACTGATACTTCCCAAATCGGCTTGATAATCCAGTAAAGAGGGAAAAACTGGGCGATCCACTGCGGCCAATCGGGGAACAGGTAAAAAATTACCGGTACAAAAAGGAAAATACCAAGACTCTTGATCAGGGTAAAAAGCATGGTCGCCGTTTTTGAGATGATTCCAATAACCAAACCGATCTGTGCCGTAAGCGCGGCAGCAAGAGCGATAACCACCAGTACTTCCAAAGGACGGGTTCCAAAAGCCCGGTTCAGGAGCAAGGTAACAACGGCTAAAAAGAGAGCAAATAGAAACCCAAGCAGCCACTTGGCCACCAGTACTTCACTGGCCTTGGCGGAGGTGACAACCATCGCCGTTAAGGTGCCGTTTTCTTTTTCTTCTACTAAACTGGCACTGGGCACCCAGATACCGGCCATTACCAGGGCATAGAAAACAAGGACCGGCACCAGCCGGATCGAGATTGGCAAACCCGGCTCGCCCAGGTATACCGTTTCCACTTCAACGGGCGCTTCAGAACCCTCAAGATCGCGAATCATCTCAATTGCCGTTACGGCAATGATAATCCGATTTGAGGCCAGGCTCTCACCGCTCATGTAGAATTGCAGCAGCGGCTTTTCGCCTGCCCTGACGGCTTCGTCGAATCCGGCGGAAAGCACCATACCGGCATCAAAATCATGGTTTTCAACCCGTTCCAGCAGTTCTTGCGCATCGCTTAAAAGTGTCACATCAAAACCTTCCAGCGTTTCAGCTTCCCGGGTCAACTCCGAGTTACCGAGATCAACAATCGCCAGCCGCGGTTTTGGGTCGAACAGCGAACCGAACGTAAACTGGAAGAGCAGCGTTAAGGCAAACGGCACGATCAATGCCCAGATAAAAAATGGTTTGCGCGGCCCAACCGAAAAATCCTTGAGCAGGATTTTAAAAATACGCTTCAGGCTCATAGTGATGCCACCTTCCTTTTTAAAACAAACAAACCAGCCATGTAAATCACCAGGACCCACAAGGCAGCATAACCAATTGCGGCAAAGGAATCAGACCAGAGAGTTTCGTAAACCGTTGCATCATAAAGCAGTCTCACGATCGGATAGCTGGGCAGGACCCTGACCCAGGCGGCTACGGACCCTGGAAAAAGAACGGCAAAAGCAGGGATCATCAAAGGGATCAAAAAGAGCAGGCTGAACATCAACTGGCCGATAAAATCTTTTCCGGCAGAACCAACCAGCATGGCGACAGCAGTAAAGAGCAGTGAACCCAGGAATACAATAAACAGAAGCAGATGCCAGTTGGCCGTTGTAAAAGCACCTACCAGGGCCAGAACTACAATCGCCTGGATCATGGCCAGGATGGTGCCAAAGATGGTCTTAGCCATCAAAAAGTGACCAACTCGGAGCGGAGTAACTAAAAGCGCCGTCACGGTGCGCTGCAACACCTCGTTGGAAATAAGCGACGCTAAAGCAAAAGTTTCCATCATCATGATGAAAAAAGCAATCAACGGCCGCATCCTGGCTCGCATTGAGATCTGATCGCCCAGCCGGTCGTGCCCTAAGATGATGGTCTCCTCAGCGGGCATTTCAACCGGCAGTTCTTTACCGGCCAGCAGGAAAGCAAGTTCTCGAACAAACCCCTGCATTACTCCCCTGATCTCGTCCGGAACCGCGGCATCGGCAAAGACGGTTACCTGTGGTTTACTACCCAGGACTACATCACTGAAAAATGCCGGTGGGAAAGAGATGCCCACTCCTAAACTGACCCTGTCCGCACCGGAAGGTTTATCCTCCCCGCTTTCAGGATCATGAACTAGAAAGCGGCCTTCTTCAGTTTGATACACAACCAGTTCCCCGCTGATCGCTCTTTTCAGTTCTTCTTCGCTTCCAAATTCGATCAGCTGCAGTCCCTCATCTTCAAAAGCAGCCTGCAGTTCTGCCAACTGGGCGGCTGCCTCAACCGGAACACCGGCAGCCAGGAGAGCCTGCCTGCTTTCAGCAAAGAGCTCATTTAACGGAGGAGTTATGGCAAAGGGCAACTCTTCGTCCACTTGATCGGGTACAATCCAGAAGACAACCACAAAGACAACTAATCCGAGGATGGTCAGAAAAAGGTAGATCGTATTGCGACTGTAGACCCGGGCGTCTTTTTTCAGAACAGAGATAAGCAGCCCACCGGTGGAAATCTTTTTAGACATCACGCCAACCCCCTGCCGGTCAGGCGGATAAAGATCGCCTCTAAAGTTGCTTCTTCGGTATGGATGGTCATCAGGTTTGGCGAAGCGGCCAACTCACTCAGGCGGGCCGATGATCTTTCCCCATCAAGAGGCAAATGCTCTTCACGTACCTGATCACCATCGCGCAGCCTCACTTTAACTGCTCTTTTACCGTATTTCAACTTCAGGTTTTCCGCCGTATCAAGAGCTACAATTTTGCCTTCATTGATGAACGCCACCCGATCGGAGAGTTCATCAGCTTCAAACATGTTATGAGTAGTGAGCAATACCGCTGCACCCCGCTCAGCTTCTTCCTTGATCGTTTTCCGGATAGCGGTAGCAGTAACCGGATCCAGTCCGTCAGTCGGTTCATCTAAAAAGAGCACTTTGGGTTTGTTGATAAAGGCCCGGGCGATCATCAACCGCTGACGCATACCCTTCGAATAATTGAAAACCCGCTCCCTGGCCCGTTCGGCTAATCCGACACGTTTCAGGGCTTCGATCGCGTTAGGATTTCGAATGCCGAACAAAGACGCAAAGAAATCGAGGTTTTCCAGGGCAGTCATTTCAAGATAAAGATTTTTTTCTTCAAAGGATACGCCTATCTGTGATTGGATCTGCGGATCATCCCGGCCAACTTCACGACCCAGGATCTGGGCCGAGCCGCCTTTTAAGGGCAACTGGCCGGTAAGCACCTTGATCGTGGTCGATTTTCCGGCACCGTTTGGGCCGAGGAATCCTAAAATTTCGCCCGGGTAAACTTCAAAACTGATCTCATTGACGGCCTGGAGGTTGCCGTACCAGTGGCTCAGGTTGTCCACAACAATTGCCGGGGCACCTCTCCTTAATACGGCGGCAGGTTTTTCCTGCCGGGGCTGATCGAAAGTTTCAAAAAACCTCTCGGTTGCAGCCGCTGGAGCGGTTTTTTGATCAGACAACGTTAAATCATCATCCTGCAGCACCGGTGGCAAAGGCTGTACCTGTTCACGCTGCCTGGCCGAAGGTATATGCTGTGTTGGCGGAAGCTGTTTTTCCGCTCTTTCGGCTCTGACAAATTTACCATCTTCCCAGTAGCCCCTGACAGAAACACCATCAGGCTTGGTGTAGGTTCCATAGCCATGTTGTCTGCCATTTAAAAAATCACCTTCGAAGGAGCCTCCGCTGGCATAATGAATGATCCCTCTCCCATGAGGCTTGCCGATTTGCCATTCGCCTTCGTATCCGGAACCGTCCGTCAGCTGCAATCGGCCATGACCCCAGGGCACCCCTTCTTTTACCTGCCCGGTATAACTGCCTTTCATCCAGGGTATGGTTCGCTTTTCTGATTCGGGTAAATTTCCTAAATCATCCATCGCCCTTTTCTACCCCTTTCAACATTTCACAAAATCAAAACCTGCTCAATCTAATTATACATTTTTAATAATCGTCTTCCGGTTCTTTTTTGCTGTATTTTGCCAAAAGCATTTTCCAGACCTTAATTTTAAGCGGCAATATAACAGCAACAGCTAAAACTACTAAAACCCATCCCCACCAAGGCATCATTTTCACCTCTTTTCTGTTTGCTGTTCAGGCATTGTAGCTTTCAAACGGCTGATCATTGTATCCATTTCAACCAGGTATTTTTTTAACGCTTCCAAACCAGTCCGGGTTATCGTGACGCTGGTCAGCGGCCTGTTATCCTTAAAAGATTTATCAATAGTCAGATAATCGGCCTCCTCCAGCCTTTTCAGCTGAACCGAAAGGTTACCGGCAGTGAGGCTCAACTTCTGGCTGATCTCGGTAAATGAAACCCCGGGGCCGGCGGTAGCCAGGTAACTGATGATCTGCAGACGGGCAGGCTCGTGGATGACCCGGTCAAGATCTGGCTGTTTTGTTTTATTTTTATTGCTGGCCATTAAAGCCACTCCTTAAGACCGGTGTCCGGGCAGTTCCAGATAAAGTAACAGGCCGGCGAGAACAAAACCGGCGCCGAAGGTGAACCCAAGAACCGCCATGGGATGTATTGTCGTCGCCAGGAAGAGGGTCAGCATCCCGGTTGCAAGAAGCCAGGAACTTAATAGATAAAGTTCCTTAAAGTAGATGATCGGGCTCATGGCAATAAAAAGCAGGCCGAAAAGGACAGCCAGAGCCGGGGTGATATAGATAAATTGAGCCCTGGTGCAGAGGAATACTACAACTAATGTGATCACCAGGATATAGGGCAGCATCAGGGTTATCATCCGCGAAGTATAGATCTCGTCAAGGAGTTTATGCAGGTTCATATCCTTGCTTATGGCCCGGCCGCTTCTTAAAAACCCCCCGGCTTTGATAAAACCGAGGACAACCCAGCAGAGCCCGACCAGGGCCAGGATAATAACTCTTAAGGAGAGCGGCATTGCTGAAAAGGATCCGTACTGTGCAGTCAGGTAATAAAGAAGCCCGGCAAAGAAAACAATCATCAGGCCGGCAACCAGCATTACCCCTCTCATCGCCTTGCGTGTATCGATAAACCGGAAAAAGCTGTCGCTTTTTTCAACCGCCTCTTTAATCAGCCTCAGATCGGCAATGACTTCATTTAACTCCTGTTCTTTGCGATCCACCCTCTACACCCCATTTACTTTATACTATAAACTTATTTATTTTATAATATATTTTATAATGGGTGTCAAGC
>CAYTER010000053.1:0-12587 GCA_964436815.1 uncultured Syntrophomonadaceae bacterium | reverse complement strand
CTTTGCGGCGTTACATTCAATTATGGCTCCAGCCAATGCTTCAAAATCTGCCATTCATAAAACTCCCTTCTAAATTATGCTTATTTGTCTTGTTCTATTATAATGATCAAATCCTGTTAGAGCAATCACACTAAGATTGACTGTTTGCCAAAAGCAAGATAATCTTGTATGATAATATAAGAAAGTAGGATATTCTGACTTAAACGGAGGTGGGAAAATGTTAACAGAATTACGAAAAAAAGCTCAAATTACTATTCCACGTGAATTCGTTAAAAAATTAGGTTTAAAAGAAGGCGACAAACTTGAAGTCGTGGAAAGAGACGGAGTGATTTATCTGATGCCAGTTGCTGTATATCCTAAAAAATATATAGATGAACTTAGAGATGAAATAACTGCAGTCAAAACGAAACTATATTCAGGGGAACAGTTAGTATTTGAAAGAGTTGATGACCTTTTTACGCAATTAGAAAAGAAAGAAAGGTAAACCTATATTGCTCAGAATTACCTACAGCAATAGATTTCAGAAAAACTATAGCAAACTGCAGAGACATGAACAGACTCAGCTAAAAAATAAAATAAAATTACTATCACACGATCCGATGCACCCATCTTTAAGAACAAAACGGATAAAAGGCATTGATGATTTGTTTGAAACCAGTATCAATATGGATATACGTATTATTTGGCATTATGAGAAAGATGACATAATACTTTTACTCGATGTGGGTCATCATGACATACTCAAGAATTATTAATCCCGTTTATTAAATTCTCCGCCGCACCAGTTGTAGATCATCATCGCAATAGTGCTGACAGCCTCCAGCGCCTGGTCAACATCAATATATTCATTTACGGTATGGGCCAGACTAACATCACCGGGGCCATAAAGCACGGTGGGCATTTTACCGTAAAGGCTGAATATACGCATGTCGGAACCATAAGTGGCCGCTTCATAGTGAACTTCTTTACCGGTAATCAATTTATGGCTCACTGCCAGGGTATTCACCAAACTGCTGTCAACCGGAGTCGCAGCCGGTTCAAAAAGGCCTTCATACCATTCAACAACCGGCTGGTTTTCAGCCAACCAGGGATCCCGGGCGGCAACTTTTTTTACCGTGTTTTCAAACTCAGCGTGCATCTCCTCAACTGATTCCCCGGGGAAAATCCCCATCCGGCCATGAGCTTCGAGCCTGTCGGGCACACTCGAAGGCCAATCACCGGCGCTGACTGTGCCAACGTTAAAAGGTGCAATATTTTCAGGGTTTTCGTAGGTGTCTGCAAGCGGACCTCCAAACCGGGCATGGCGATCTTTGTCCATCTGCTGCAACGCCCTGTAGACGAGATAAAATTTATCAATTACATTTATGCCCTTATAAGCCATGCAGGCATGGATTGAGCGCCCTTTAAGGGTAATTTTAAAGGTGTGGCAGCCGGATTGAATGTGACAGATGCTAAGCTTGGTCGGCTCCAGGATCAGGCAGCCATCGGCCTTGACCCCTCTTTCAACCAGGGCAAATGCGCCACACCCGCCGGTTTCTTCCCCGCAAACACTGCTAATCAGCAGATCCCCTGAATTGTAAAAACCAAGATCGATCAGCAACTTACAAGCTGTTATACCTGCGGCCAGGCCGCCTTTCATATCAAGCGCCCCACGACCGTAAACTTTGCCTGCGTCATAACGGCCGCTCAGCGGATCATCATCCCAGCAATCGAGATCGCCAGGCGGCACTACATCGATATGCCCGTTAAGCAACAGCGATCGGTTTTGAGGCACTCCTGGTGCAGCCTGGGCGCTCCCCTTTTTACAAGCGAGCAGGGAATAGCGATTGTCGTAGGGAAAGCCGTCGTAACTAAAGCCCTTGTACTTTTCAAGCCTTGCAGGCTCAACCTTGATCAATTCTGTTTCCATACCCAGCTGAGATAGGATCTTCTGTAAAAAGAGCTGGATCTCTTCTGCTTCGCCTGAATAACTGCGTATTCTAACCAGGTCCTGAATCAGTCTGACCAGGTATTCGCGGTTCTGATCGGCCGCTGCCATAATTTGCTCGCCAACTGCCTTCATTTGTCTGCAAGCTTCCCTGTTCTGCCCTGTAGGATTTTGCATTTATACATCCTCTTTTCCGCTGCTGCGTGAAATGGGCTTTGTCCCTCAGTTACAGGCATATGTTATCATATTAGCAGCCCTGAAGTGAATAACCCTGAAGCAGAGATGGAGGAGCTGAAACTGTGGCAAGAAAAATTTGTGACCTGATAGCGATACCCGACTTAATGAAAGCCAATAAGCTGCTGGTAATTCAGCCGCATCCCGATGATCTGGAGATCGGAGCAGGGGCTACTGTGGCGAAACTTGTCAGGGCGGGGAAAAAGGTTTCCTGCCTGACGGTGACTGATGGCTCTGCCGGAACTTACGATAGCTCTAAGAATAGTGATAAGCTGGCGGCAACCAGACGTTCAGAAACTGAAGCAGCGGCTCAGGTTTTAGGGGTATCCGACCTGCACTGGCTTAACCTGCCCGACGGGGGCAACCTGGTATATGAAGAGGTGCGGGCCGGCATTACCAGCACTATCCGTAAACTTAAGCCCGAAGCAATACTGGTTTGCGATCCCTGGCTGCCTTATGAAGTCCACTCCGATCACATCCGTACCGGTAAAGCTGCTGCAGAATCTGCTTTTCTGGCCAATATGCCCCGCTTTCATCCTGCCGATCTAGAAAAAGGTCTGCAGCCCCATGCTGTTAATATCGTTGCTTTTTATTATACCGCTTACCCGAATACGTTTATTGATGTCAAAGATACCTGGGCTCTTAAATTACAGGCAATCGACTGTCATGTCAGCCAGTTTTCAGGAGAGAAAGCGTCCCGGCTGAAAGATCTGCTGGAAGCCAGGGCTGTCAGCCTGGCGGCTGAAACCGGGGCTGATCTGGTGGAAGCATTCAAAGTGCTCACCCCTGAACACCTTCATATCTATGAAGATGCCTGGCTTTGTTAATAGATCGCATATTCACTTGTGATGCAGTATTCACCCCCACCCCGCCCCTTCCCCCTCAAGGGAGAGATTTTAATATATTATTAACCAACTAGTATCGGTGAAAGTGTGAGTGATTATTGTCTGAGCAGCGACAGATTATGCTTCTTCAGCTCGCGGGTGATCAGGTAAAAGGTAAAGAGGAAAGCGAGAAAGTCACTGGCAGGGCGGGAGAACCAGACGCCATCGAGCCCGAAGTAAGCTGAGAAAATCAGCAAAAAGGGGATAAAAAGCAACACTTCACGCAAGATCGACAGCATCAGGGAAGGAAGACCCCTGCCTGCCGCCTGAAAATAGGTGGAAAAGACAACCTGCGCTCCAACCACCGGAAACATGATCACCATTATTTTTAAAGCTCTTGACGCTAATGATAATAACTCCTGCTCACTGCTAAAGATACTTAAGAAAAATGACGGGAAGCTAAAATAGATCACTCCGAAAAAGACCACAATTGCGGTGCTGACCAGCGTTCCTTTTACGATCGCCTCGCGGATGCGCAGCAGTTGGCCGGCCCCGTAATTGTAACCAATAATCGGCATCAAACCCTGAGCCAGACCAATCACCGGCATCAGGGCAAACATGAAAAGGCGGAAGATTAAGCCTAAGGCAGCGATCGGCAGATGCCCATAGGCCGCCAGAATATTGTTGGCGATGATCAGGGAGATGTTGGTCGAAACCTGCAAGATCATTGCCGGAAAGCCGATTACATATATTTTACGAATTGTTTCAGGTCTGGGTTTAAGACAGGCAAACGAAATTTTTATCTCGCTGCTACCCATAATAAAAAAATGCAGCATAATCGCCACCCCTATAACCTTTGCCAGCACGGTGGCTATGGCTGCGCCGCGTACTCCCATGCCCAGGGTGAAAATGAAAATGGGATCAAGAATAATATTGGTTAAGGCTGAAATGATCATCACTTTCATAGACAGGGTCGGGTGCCCCACTGCTCTGACAATATTATTCAAACCCATGATCAGGAAAAACATAACTGACCCGGTTGTGATCACTACTACATATTCTCCGGTTAACGCGGCGATTTCCGGTGTCGCTCCAAAAAGATGCAGCAGGGGATCTAAGTAAGTAAAGCCCAGCAGTGCAATAAGTGCTCCAAAAACCAGTGACAAACCGATAACCTGTCCTACAGCCTTAACTGCCTGCTCCTTGTCACCTGAGCCAAGCGAACGGGATATCAGTGAAGCTGCACCCACGCCGGTGCCAACGGCAATTGCTCCAAGAATCATCTGAAACGGAAAAGCAACAGACAGGGCAGCAATAGCTTCGCTACCCAATATCCCAACAAAAATAGTGTCAACTATATTATAAGTGGCCATTACCATCATCCCGGCGATGGCCGGAAGAGAGAAACGCAACAACAGTTTTCCGATTTTTTCTTCACCCATTTGGGCTGCATTGTTCTGGACCATATTTATACTCCCTTTTGACTACAGTTTGATCAGCAACACGATGCGTTTATTCTACGCCTAATAGAATGAGGAGGCAATAAACAAAATCTATTCTGTAATCTTATCATGATGTATAATTATCTGGTCAGTCTTTATATTTACAGACAACAATATGAAAGTTGGCTACTTAATACATTGCAGAATCAGGATCCCATAAAAATCAGAGTATATCTGCCTCCCTACATCAGGAACTCAAATCCTGATCAGATTGATATTGTCGAATTAAGCAGGAACTCAACGTTAAAAGAGCTTTTTATAAAACTGAAGGTTCCCCTGCCTGGAATGATGATCCATCTATGCCGCGTCAATTACGATAAAGCAACTCTTAATCAAACCTTAAACGACGGCGATACGGTTAGCTTCTATTCACTAATATCCGGAGGCTGAAAACACTAACCTTTCAGGTTAAAAGGAGTAATAACTTAGATGAGCGGATACATGGGTAAAGTTCTGTTTGTGGACTTAAGCAGCGGTTCATTTGAAGAAAGAGCTATCCCCGGCAGGATCTACGAACAATATTTATCCGGGGTAGGACTGGGCGCCTATATCCTGAGCCGTGAAATTCCCGCTGGAGCGGATCCGCTGGGGCCTGAGAACGTTCTCGGCTTGATGAGCGGACTCTTGACCGGCACCGGCAGCCTGCTGACCGGTCGCTGGATGGCGGTTTGCAAGTCTCCCTTAACCGGCGGCTGGGGTGACGCCAACTGCGGGGGCAACCTGTCACCGGCTATTAAACAGTGCGGTTATGACGGGATTTTCTTTAAAGGAGCAGCCGCAAAACCGGTTTACCTGGTGATCGACGAAGTAAATGGTCCCCGCCTGGAGGATGCCACCTCTTTCTGGGGATTGGATGCCGTGGAAACCGAAAACCTGTTAGTAGAGAAACACCGCGGCCGGAAAACACCGGCTGTCGCGGTAATTGGCCCTGCCGGAGAAAAGCTCTCACTGATCTCCGGGATCTGCAACGATCGCGGGCGTATTGCCGCCCGCTCGGGTGTAGGTGCTGTGATGGGGTCGAAAATGTTAAAGGCTGTCGTTTTAAGCGGCAATCACAAGATTAGCTGTGTCGACCGTAATACGATTCGAGCACTGAGTAAAAAATATGCTGCTAAAGTGAAGAAGGTTTCTTTTCCCCGCATCTTTAAAGGCTCACTCCTGCCCTACGCCGGGATGCTGATGGGCAAGATGAAAAAAGTACTCGCCTTAGACGGGATGATGGTTTTGGTGCCGACTCTCAAGAAGTGGGGCACGCCGATGAGCAACAGTCTAGGGGTAACCTCCGGTGATCTGCCGATAAAAAACTGGGGCGGCTCGGTCCTCGATTTTGGCCGCTCCCGCTACCGGCACCTTAACCCTGATCTGATTATTGAACGTGAAGAAAAGAAGTATAACTGTTACTCCTGCGTGATCGGCTGCGGGGGAATCTGCCGGATTGACGATCTGGCGGGCGGTGAATTTAGAGAAACACACAAACCGGAGTACGAAACCTGCGCCGCTTTTGGCGGTCTGTTGCTGAACAGCGATCGCAACTCAATATTTTATATCAATGAGCTGCTGAATCGTGCCGGAATGGATAGCATCTCGGCCGGCAATACCATTGCCTTTGCCCTTGAATGCCGTGAAAAAGGCTTGCTGACAGATGAACAAACCGATGGCATATCATTAGAATGGGGAAACTCCGGGGCAATTATCGACCTGGTTAAAAAAATGATTGCCCGTGAAGGTTTTGGTGATTTACTGGCCGACGGTGTAAAAGCTGCAGCAGCCAAACTGGGTGAACCTTTTGCTCAGTATGCCATGCATGCCGGGGGGCAGGAACCGGGAATGCATGACCCACGCTTCGACCCGCAATTGGGATTGCATTTTAGCGCTGATCCGACACCCGGCCGTCACACCATTGGCTGCGGTCAATATTATCAGCTGTTACATTTATGGGAAGAAGTCAGCTGGGCGCCACCAATTAAAGGTCATCTGAAGATAGAGGAATATAACCCTTCAGACCAGGAAGCGCTTAAAGCGGTTGCCGGGGCTTGTGTCAAGCAGGTAGTGGATGGGGCTGGCGGCTGCCTTTTTGCCGCTACAAGCGGCATCCAGCATTGGCCGCTGTTCAAGTGGCTTAACGCCGCTACCGGCTGGGAGAAGAGTCCTGACCAATACATGGAGATCGGCAAACGGGTTCAAACCTTAAGACAGCTGTTTAATATCCGCCAGGGAGTTAAGCCGGCATCTTTTCGTATGGCGGACCGGCTGGCCGGTATCCCACCGCTTCAAGAAGGACCGCTTAAGGGAAAAACGCTGCCGATTGAAGCGATGATGAAACTATACTGGAAACATTTTGGTTGGGATGAAAAAACCGGCGTACCGCTAATTAGCACCTTAGAAGAGCTCTTGCTGGAAAAGCCGCTGCCGGAAGCCCTGGCCGGGTCTTAATAGAACAGCAGGCCGAAAAGCAGAAAAGATGCGGTAATGCAGAAGGGAACAATCAGGGTCAGGGGAATACCGGCTTTGGCAAAATCCCTGATCGAAAAGTAACCGGAAGCATAAGGGATTACATTGGTCGGGCTCGAGGTAACCAGCAGAAAAGCCAGCGAAGTGGCGATGGCCACCGGACCGGCCAGCATCCAGGGGTCAAGCCCCATTTTGACTGAAAGAGCGATCACCAGAGGCACCAGGATTACTCCGGTTACCGTGTTACTTGAAAAGAAAACTTTTAACAATTCAACGGCCAGGACAGCTAAAAATATACGCAGGGCCAGCGCCATCTGACCGAGTGGCGAGAAAGCCATAGCCGCAAGCCACTCGGCTGCTCCTGTCTCGTAAACTACCGCGCCCAGGGAAAGACCGGCAGCAATTAAAACAATGGCCCCCCAGTCCACCTCCCTTTCAGCTTCTTTCCACCCAAGCAGATTTACGCCCGGTAAAAAGAAGAGCACCGCTGCACTTAAGGCCACTGCTTCCAGTGGCAGTGATATACCTGTTAAGCGCACCAGCAAAGGATCGCCAACCCAGAAAAGAACTGCTAGACAAAAGATGACCAGCGCCTTGGTCTCAGACGATTTCAACTTAGCCTGAACTGTGGGCATCGCTGCCAGGAGGGCTGCTTCATCAAATTCTTCACCAGACAGATCTTCCGGTGGGAAAATACGGACCAAAACCAGGTAAGCGAGGGGCAAAATGATCAGCGCTGCCGGTACGCCAACAATCATCCAGCGAATGAAATCAATATTTACCCCGGCCAGCTCCCGTAAATAACCAAGGGCTACGATGTTTGCCCCGTTGCCCACCGGGGTCGATATGCCACCAATTGCCGGCCCCCAGGCTACCGCGATCATCAGGGACTTTCCGAAATTGCTTTTTAGCGGCTCGCAGCGACAGCGGCGTAAAATGTTTAAACCGATCGGCAGCAGGATGGCTGAAACTGACATATTGACAATCCACATCGAGAGAAAGGCGCCTACAACCATAAAGATTAAGACCAGCTTCCGGGGCTGAAATCCTACCCGGCTGATAATGATCGCCGTCAAGCGATCAGCCAAACCGGAGCGGGTAAGCCCGGCCGAGAGGATCAAAACCCCGATAAAAAAGACTACCACCGAGTTGCCGAAACCGTAGGCAACAGCGTCCTTAAAGGACAGCAAGCCAAAGAGAGGAATCAGGAGCAATCCGGTGAGTGCTGCCACTGCAAAGGGCAGCGCCTCGGTAATCCAGAGCACGATGACAAAAGCAAGCACGGCAATTGCTGTTTTACCAGCGCTACTGAGCAGTACAGTCGCCTCATCACTGTTAAACAGATCCAAAGGCAAAACGATAATGAGCACCATTACCAAAACAGCTGCCATCAGGGCAATGATTTTTTTCACATCATCTGGTGCTTTTCCAACTGTATGCTTCAGTTCAGCCACTGATCTGATCGCTCCCTGGTTAAATGCTTCTCAAGTATTCTACTGCGCTTACTGTAATCCTTTCGACAAAATAGAATACCTTCTTAAAGTTGCCAATCTAAATATAGAACTTGTGAAAATTGCCGGTAGCTGATATAATTGGAATAACCTCTATCGTATTGCTATGAATTTAATTATTTAAGGCTCAGATGGCAATGAAGGAGGTTGTTTTACGGGTTTTAATATAACCATTTTGGTCAGTAATTAATATCAGGGTTAACTTTGCAACACTTAATAACTTTGGCTTTTGTAAAATGTCAAAACAAATTTAAGGGGGTTTGGTTGAATCATGACAACCAAAGAAGAAAAAGTTAAACCGGTAAGAACTTCCGATACAGCTGCTATTTCGATCTTAGATCAAAATGATCTGGGAGTGGAAACCGCTTTTGACCGCTATTTGAAAATGCAGCCGCAGTGTAATTTTGGCCGCACAGGTGTCTGCTGCCGCATCTGCCTGCAGGGGCCCTGCCGGATCAGCAAAAAGTCCGATAAAGGCATTTGCGGGGCTCACGCTTACACTATCGTCGCCCGCAACCTGATCCGGGCCATTACTGCCGGTGCCAGCGCTCACGGCGATCACGGCCGCCATATTGTCTATACTGTGATGGAAATGCTCGATGAAAAAGCACCAGCCTACTCAATTGAAGACCCGCAGAAACTTTACCGGGTAGCCGAACGGCTTGGCATCAAGAGAGAAGGTAAAAGTGATAAAGAGCTGCTGGCAGAGGTTACCGCCCTGGCCCTTGAGGATTTCATCAAGGTTTCCACTGATCCCTGCCGCTGGCTGGAATCAACTGTTGTCGAAGAAAGAATGCAAAAACTTGATGAATGCAACATATCACCGCGCAGCATCCACACCACTATCGCCGAAACTATGGCCCAGACCCACATGGGTATGGACGCCGACCCCGTAAACCTCATCTTCCAGGGGTTGAAAATGTCACTCTGTGACTATATCGGTATGCACATCGCTACCGACCTTTCCGATATCCTCTTCGGCACTCCGAAGCCGGTTACTACAGAAGCCAATTTCGGGGTCATGGAAGAGAACACCGTTAATATCGCCCTGCACGGACACAACCCGCTCTTAAGCGAAATGATCGTGCGCATGGCCCGTGAAATGAGAGCCGAAGCAGCAGAGGCCGGCGCAAAAGATATAAAATGCATGGGGATCTGCTGCACCGGCAACGAGGTATTAATGCGCCAGGGTGTTCCGGTTTTAACCAACTTCTTGTCGCAGGAACTGCCGATGATGACCGGGGCCCTTGATGCCATGGTTGTAGATGTTCAGTGTATCATGCCCGGAGTTAAAGCTGTTTCCGAATGCTTCCACACCAGGGTAATCACCACTATGCCCAATGCCAAAATACCCGGAGCCTATCACGTGGCCTTTACAGAAGAGGATGCTGAGGCAAAAGCCCGTGAAATTATCAAACTGGCTATTGAAGCTTTTGCTGAGCGTAAAGGAAAAGCAGTCTCGATCCCTGAAATAAAGCACAAAGTAACCGCCGGCTTCAGTATTGAAGCGCTGGAAGATTTACTGGGCGCCATCAACCCTGAGCAGCCGTTTAAAGTAATCACTGATGCTATCGATAGCGGACAACTGCGCGGCGTGGTTCTGCTGGCCGGCTGCAACAACTTAAGAGTTTTACAGGATCACAGTCACAACGAAATTATCCGCGAGCTGGCCAAAAACGATGTTCTAATGGTTATTACCGGCTGTGCTGCCGGCAGCGCCGCTAAAATGGGTTTAATGAATGAAGAAGCGGTGGAGGTTTATGCCGGCGAAGGGTTGAAATCTTTTATCCATAAGCTGGATGAAGCAAACAAGGAAAAGTTGGGCGATAATAAGTTACCGCTGCTTTTTCACATGGGCTCCTGCGTCGATAACAGCAGGGCTTACGATCTCGCCACAGCACTTGCCAAGCAGTGGTCGATCGATACGCCCAAACTGCCCTTTGTTGCCTCTGCTCCCGAAGCGATGAGTGAAAAAGCCGTTGCCATCGGCAGCTGGTGGGTTACCTTGGGTATTCCGACTCATGTCGGTGTTGTCCCCGAGGTCACCGGTAGTTCCCTGGTAAACGGAATCGCCCTGCAAATTGCCGAGGATGTTTACGGCGGTTATTTCATTTGGGAAGAAGATCCGACCAAGGCCGCTGAAAAAATTATTGAAGCTCTCGATGAACGAACCTGGAAGCTTAAGTTACACCGCCAGTTAGCAGAAAAATACGATACAGCGCTTACCACAAGTTACTAAACCTTGAGGAGTGGTCACCTTGTGCCCAAAAGTTTTAGTCCAGCCTGAGAATATTTCCGTAGATGTCCCTGAAGGCACTTCCCTGCTCAAAGCTGCCGTTATAGCAGGCGTCGATATCCGGGCGAATTGCGGCGGTGAAGGAACCTGCGGCCGGTGCATGGTTAAACTCGAAGCAGGATCTGTGGAAGGTGGCGATTCGCGCACCTTGAAAAAAACCCTGCGCGATGAAGGCTATATTCTCTCCTGTCAGGCAAAAGTAAAGGATAAAAATGTAAGCATCCTGGTGCCTGAATCAGCCAGGGTCAAAACACACCGGGTTTTATCGGCTCAGGCCAAGCGGGAAGAAGAGATGGTCGCAAAAGTTCTGCTGCAGGGCTACCAGCGCCAGCCGATCTGCCGTAAAGTACGGGTGAAGGTCGATCCGCCAACCCTGGTTGAAAATACCTCAGATTTGAGCCGCCTGCGCTTGGGGCTGAAAAAGGCTCTCAATCTCCCCTTAGAAGACGAGCTGATCAGGGTCAGTATCACTGCGTTGCGCGATCTCGCTGAAACCTTAAGGAAAAGTAACTGGGATGTTGCCGTCACCATCGCTATCCTCGACTCGTTTACGGAAATAATCAAAATTGAGCCGGGTGAAAACGGGGCCACCCTTGGAGTGGCAATCGATGTTGGCACAACCTCCAATGTAGTTTACCTGATCGACCTCTCCACCTTTCGCATTATCAACCGCCAGGGCGATTACAACCGCCAGTGTCGCTATGGCGATGATGTGATCAGCCGGATCATCTATGCTTCAGAAACGAAAGACGGTTTGGAGACCCTGCAAAAGGCTGCTGCCGATACGATAAACGACTTGATCGAAAAGGCTGTCAACGAAGTGGGCTGCAAGCGGGAAGATGTCGTCCAGGCCGTAATTGCCGGCAATACCACGATGACTCAACTGCTCTGGGGCGTTACACCAAAGTATATTCGTCTTGAGCCCTACATTCCCACTTTCCAGGTGGTCCCCCCGGTTAAGGCACGGCAGATCGGGTTGAAACTTCACCATGAAGCGATCGCCGTATCCTTTCCCCAGGTGGCCAGCTATGTGGGCGGCGACATAGTGTCCGGCAGCCTTTTTACCCGCATTGCTTACGAAGATGATCTGACGCTTTTTATCGACATCGGCACCAATGGCGAAATGGTGCTGGGCAATAAAGACTTTCTGGTCAGCTGCGCCTGCTCGGCTGGGCCGGCTTTCGAGGGTGGTGGCATTACCTTCGGTATGAGAGCCACCCAGGGAGCAATCGAAAGTGTTTCCATAGATCCGGAAACCTTTGAGGTAACCGTGGAGACTGTCGGCGGGGTAGAAGCAGCAGGTATCTGCGGCTCAGGACTGATTGATGCTTTATCAGCCCTTTTGGGGGCCGGTGTGATCGACCGGGCCGGTGTTTTTCAAACCGGGCTGGCCACGGATCGCCTGCGGGAAGGCGATGAAAGCAGGGAATTTGTACTGGTCTGGCAGGAAGAATCCGGCAGGGATTCAGATATTGTAATCACCGAAGCGGATGTAAAAAACCTGCTCCGGGCCAAGGCAGCTATCTTTGCCGGTATACGCACCATGCTGCAGATGGTGGAGATGAAAATTGAAGATGTCTCACGGATTATTATAGCTGGTGGTTTCGGCAACTACCTAAACATTGAACAGGCGGTTAAGATCGGCCTGCTGCCGGATATTGACCAGGAGCGCTATACTTTTGTCGGTAACAGTTCCGTTAAAGGAGCCTGCCTGGCACTTTTATCAGCCGATGCTTACCGGGAAGCGGTTGAATTGGGGCAGAAAATCACCTATATCGAGCTGGCAGTCGGCAACAGCTTCATGGATGAGTATATCTCAGCTATGTTCCTGCCGCATACCGA
>CAYTER010000052.1:1514-12950 GCA_964436815.1 uncultured Syntrophomonadaceae bacterium | reverse complement strand
TAAAAATATAATAAATAAAATTATAATTAATGTCAATGTTTCCTGCAATATTTTTCCTGCAATATTTTTATTCCTTTCTGATGATGCAAATCATTCAAAAAGCCAAGAGAATAGGTTATGATATAAAGAAATAATTTGCTGTCTAGATTGATAGAACTAGTGAACGGAGGATTATTCATGTATAAAATCGCAGTACTGCCTGGAGACGGGACCGGCCTGGAACAGGTAACAGAAGGTTTAAAAGTTCTTAAAGCAGCAGCTAGCAAGTTTGGGTTTAAGCTTGAAACAATTGATTATGACCTGGGCGGAGAGCGTTACCTGCGCAGTGGAGAAATTTTACCGGAAAGTGTTCTTGAAGAGCTTAAACTATTTGATGCAATTTTTTTAGGAGCAATCGGACACCCTGATGTTAAGCCGGGGATTCTTGAAAAAGGCCTGCTGCTGAGGCTGCGTTTCGATCTTGACCTCTATATAAATTTACGGCCAGTGAAACTGTTTCCGGGAGTGAATACACCGCTCAAAGACAAAGGCCCCGAAGATATTGATTTTGTAGTAGTGCGTGAAAATACTGAGGGACTATACTGCGGAGCCGGCGGTTTTCTGAGAAAGGGCACTGCCTACGAGGTAGCCGTCCAGGAATCAATCAATACCCGAATGGGCGTTGAGCGCTGTTTACGCTATGCCTTTGAATACTGCCGGGATAAAAGAAAACGCAAAAAACTGACTCTTTGTGGTAAAACTAATGTGCTCACTTATGCTTTTGATCTTTGGGAAAGAACTTTTAATGAGGTTGGCCCCGAATATCCGGAAGTTAAAAAAGATTACGCGCATATCGATGCGATCTGTATGTGGATGGTAAAGAATCCTGAATGGTTTGATGTAATTGTAACTGATAACATTTTCGGCGATATCATAACCGATTTGGGCGCAATGATCCAGGGCGGAATGGGCATCGCCGCCGGAGGGAATATTAACCCCGGACGGGTATCGATGTTTGAACCGATTGGTGGATCAGCTCCCAAATATACCGGCCTGGGGGTAATCAACCCCCTGGCATCAATCTGTGCCGGGGCAATGATGCTTGATCACCTGGGAGAAGCGGAAGCAGCTATTCGGATCGAAGAAGCAGTGGCTAAGGTTTGCAATGAAAAATTAAAGTCGCTTAATGCCGGGCAGATGGGCTATAGTACTGCGGAAGTGGGCGATTTGGTAGTAAGAGAACTTTAACTGGGAATATTACACCCCCACCCCGACCCTCCCCCCTCAAGGGGGAGGGAGTTTTGGGTATCCTTCCCCTCAAGGGGGAGGGAGTTTTGGGTATCCTTCCCCTCAAGGGGGAGGGAGTTTTGGGTGTCCTTCCTCTCCCACGGGGGAAGGAGTTATTGGTGTCTTTCCTCTCCCGCAGGGGAGGGGGATTTTATACTTTACCAAGCAGCAGTTTGCCTATTCAGTAGTAGAGAGTATCTGCATAGCTTTTAATAAGAGGTTATTAGACTAGCTCTCCGGTGGCGACCAGGAATACTTTGCCGCCTACTTCAACTGAGATTTGATTATCCCCCTGTAATGCGGCCTTAAGCATTAGGATTGAAGGGCGGCCAATTTCGTAGCCCTGTTCAACCCGTAGATCAATTTCAGATTTGCCAAAAAAGCGATGTTTTACCAGGTAAGCAGCCAGGCATCCGTTTGCGCTGCCGGTAGCCGGATCTTCAGCAATGCCGTGGTAATCATCAAACATCCTGGCGTTTAACTGGTTGGCAGGTTGATATGTCTCCGGACAGAAAACGAATACTGACTTTGCTCCTGCCTGATCAACCAGTTTAAGATAACCGACCCGATCGATGCGGCAGGCCTTTACAGCTTCGAGGCTGATCAGGGGCACAATAATAAAGGGCAACCCGGTTGAAACTTCCTGAATGGGAAAACGTTTGTCAATCATCGATTCTTCAAGATTTAAAGCTGCAGCGACCGCGGAAGCTTCAAACTGGTCGCCAAAACTTGGGGCAATCTGCTTCATCCACAACACTTCGGGTCGACCATTTATATACTTGAAGGTTACGGGAATCTGCCCGACAGCCAGGTTCAGCCTGACTTCCCGAACTTCACTGCCAATCAGATATTGCTGAATGATAAAAGCTGTGCCCAGGGTCGGATGGCCGGCAAAGGGCAGTTCTTCGTCCAGCGAGAAGATTCTCACATCATAACCGCCATTCTTCTCCCGGTCAGAAAGAATAAAGGTGGTTTCTGAGTAGTTCATCTCCCTGGCAATATTTTGCATATCAGTTGCTGAAAGACCTTCGGCGTTCCTGACAACCGCCAATTGGTTGCCGGCATACTTCATTTCGGCGAACACATCCAATAGGTACAGGGGGTAACCCAATATTTTCACTCCTTTATACCAGCGCTTGTTAACACGCTTTTTGATTTAAGTTTCTCTGTTACGAGTAGATCTTAACCATTATTACCCGCCATATCAATAGCAGTACTTTTTGTTATCGTAGAGCTAACCATTGCTGTATAATGGTTAAAGGTATAAATATACAATAAATCCGTACGATCGGGATAAAAGGAGTGGTAATAATGGATTTTGCTCTCAACGAGAGCCAGGAAATGATCCGTCAGATGGTCAATGAGTTTACCCAAAAGGAGTTGGCACCGATCGCGGCCGACCTCGACCGGGAAGGACGATTCCCTCATGAAATCATCAAGAAGATGGCAGATCTTGATCTATTCGCCCTGCCGTTCAGCGAAGAATACGGTGGAACCGGTGATGGCTATCTGGCTTATGCAATAGCGGTCGAAGAGATTTCAAAAGCCTGCGCTTCAACCGGAATCACTTATGCCGCTCACTGCTCAATCGGAACCGGACCGGTATACTTATTTGGCACAGAAGAACAAAAAAGGAAATGGGTCCCTCCCTGCGCCCGGGGTGAAATGCTTGCCGCTTTTGGCTTGACTGAACCAGATGCCGGATCGGATGCGGGAGGCACTAAGACAAGCGCTGTTTTGAAAGATGATCAGTGGGTTATTAACGGGACGAAATGCTTTATAACCAATGCCACCCACGCCGGGATGGCAATAATTACTGCCGTTACTGAACCGGGGCAGGGTACAAGGGGAATCAGTTCATTCATTGTTCCCACTGCTACATCAGGCTTTTCGGTGGCCGCCCCTTATGACAAACTGGGTTTAAAAGCTTCTGATACAGCTGAAATCGTCATGGAAGATGTACATATTCCCGCAGATCATTTACTCGGCAAGCGCGGTGAAGGGTTTAAGCAATTTATGAAAGTACTTGATGGCGGACGGATCAGTATCGGCGCACTTTCTGTCGGCATTGCGCAGGCCTCGCTTGATGCCGCCCTGGCCTATGCCAGGGAGCGCAGGCAGTTTGGCCAACCAATTTCAAAATTCCAGGCTATCCAGTTTAAACTGGCTGATATGGCCACACGCATAGAGTTGGCCAGGATGGCAGTTTATCGCGCGGCCTGGCTGAAAGATCAGGGTATACCTTTTACCCGTGAGTCGGCAATGGCTAAACTTTTTGCATCGGAAACAGCCGTGGCAGCAGCCCTTGAAGCGATTCAGATTTTCGGAGGCTACGGATATACAAAAGAATACCCGGTTGAAAGATACCTGCGTGATGCCAAACTGATGGAAATAGGCGAAGGCACTTCTGAAGTTCAAAGGTTGGTAATAGCCCGTCAGTTAGGCTGCTGATTAAATAAAGCTCCCCGATCCCTGATGGCGGGAAAGGGGAGCTGTTTATTTATTCTTCTTCAGTTATCTCACGGTCAAATCTTTTTTTACCGGATTTACGGCCACTGGAAAGGTGCTTGGCAATTTTTATGATCTGGTAAACAATAATAATCACACCGGGAACAAATATCAGCAGGATTAAACCCAGGCTGGTTTGCACATAATCAACCAGGTACCCGTAGTATGGTATTGAAAAGAGAACTTTCCCCAGAACATTATCAGCCGGAACTGTAACTGTTTGGCTGTCGCCGGATCCATCTCCTCGAACGATAAACTGCAAACCTTCCTCGCGGCTAACCTCAACTACGCGTTTGGTAGCTGTGTCATTAGGGCTGATTTCAGTCCGGTAATTAATAATATCACCCAGGGATACCTCCAGGGCATCAGCTTCTCTAACCACCGCCAAGCTACCGGGGTTTGCATCAGCGTCAAGATCATTATCCTGCATGACATGAAGACTGAAAATAGAAATACTGGGGGGGCTGTCAGCCACCCTGCTATGAATGAGGAAAAACGATAGGGAAGCCATCATGAAAAGCAGGATCGCCAAGACGATATTTATTAAAACAGAAAAAACACCTGACCCGGCGGAACGCTCTTCATCCAGCTCAAAATCCTCATCATCGTCATCTTCATCACCAAGAAAACGATCCAGCATATCTTCATCAAAACTGATATCCTGCTCCAGCTCTTTATCAAGCAAGTACTGGTCAGCCGATTCGCCCGGCATAAATTCTTTAATGGATAGGTTCAAATCGCTATCTGGCTCTTCAAAGCTTTTAAAAGCGGCAGCCGGAGGAACAATCGTAGATTGATCAGCTGGATCTGCTTTTTCTTCTTCTTCATATTGCTCGAGAAACAGATCGTTGAAATACTCTTCACCAAGTTCTTTATTATCTTTAGGCAGATCGATCTTTCCTGTTTGCGCATGATCATCAATGGTTTTATCAATTTCTGAAAAGCCAAGTTCATCATCGAAAATATCCTCCAGAACCTCATCCTGTTCGGACAGGTCACCGGCATCTACTTCAAAATCAGGTTGTTCAGGAAACTGCAATTCCTGATTATTAATGGCAGCCTCATCGACATCAAATTTTTCCGGTCGATGCAGGTATTGATCTGCTGACAGTGGTTTGAAAAAATCAAGATCATCTGCTTTTAGATCTTCAGGTTCAGCGATAAGATCTGGTTCGCTTGTTTCCTCAGGTTTGTCCGTTTCTTCGTAAATCATAAATTCTGAGTCATCCAGAACATAAGGAGTGTCGATAGAAGCAGTTTCAGCAATTTCCTGTTCAGGCAATGCTTCTGGGACAGAAAAAGTTCTGTTGCTCTTTCTCCTCCTGGTAGTAATCAGAATTCTTGCGGCAAATTCCTCTTCTGAAACCGGTTTAACCATGTAATCATCAATCAACCCTTTTTCAATAGCCTGGTATAAATTATCATAGTAATCTTGATCAATAAGGGCCAGTACATAAGTATCAGGGTTTTTTTTGCGCAGGGTTTCAATCATGTCAATTTTTTGATCTTCGACAAGTTCAAAATCGATTATCACCAGATCGGGGTTAAGCTTTTCCGAAATGCTTAAAAGAGTAGCGGCCGTAAAACAGTTTACGACATCTTCTTCGGGCAGCACCTGTCCGATCATTTTTTGCAGCTGTTCAGACGAGATGTAACTGGAGTCAACTAAAAAAAGATACACCTGACATCCTCCTAACAGAACCCGGTTTTTCACATTATAACAGATACTATTCATAAAATTCCACCCGATAACATTTTTTCCCTGTAAAATAAAAAATCCCTCGATCCGAGAGATAAATGTTGAACAGCTGCCCGGTTTAAAAACATATTGTCTTATTTTTCTAGCGAGCGCCCCTTCTTTCGATCACGTGCTCCGGTCATTCCAAATAACTCCTCAAAGGTACTTGAACCGGCAGCACGTTCACGCTCTTTCATACCGAAAAGTTCTTCGTCATCCTGAAGAACTTCAGCTTCTTTTCCTATGTTTTCGAAATCCGCAAGATCGCCGATGATATTGAACTCGTTACCTGGAAAATCGGCAGTATTTTCGTTATGAGAACCTGGTAAATATTCATCCAGCATAGGAGGATTGAATAAATCATTTTCATCGATCTGCTGGTCTGCTATCTCTGTTGCCTTGAATTTATTTTTTTTAATACTTTTTATCCGGCTTGCTATCAATATTCTGGCCACCAAATCATCTCCAGTAACCGGTTTAACCAGATAGTCATCAATTAAACCTTTTTCGATATAATGGAAAAGATAGTCATGGAGGTCATTACCAGCCAATGCAAGAACATAAGTTGCAGGTCGTACTTCATGCAAAGTATAAAGTAAATCAGCTCTGTTGTCTCCGGCAAGATCCAGATCAATAATCACAAATTCAGGGTTCGTTTTTTCAGTTAACTTTAAGAAAGTAGCAGTTGAATAGCAGTAAACGAAGTCTTCCAGTGGCAGCATTTGGTTGATCATTTTTTGCAGCTCTATTGAAAAGATATAGCTGGATTCCACTAAATAGAGATACACGTGGCATCTACCCCATGCTACTTATTTATTATTGTTATTATAGCAGAAAATATTCGCAAAATTCTACTCTAATATAGTTGACGATCTTAAAAAAGTCCCTCGATTTAAGGGACTTTTTTTATCGTAAACTCTTTATTATAGCGCTTAAAAACCAAAGTCTTTGAGATCACCAGTAAGGTCTCCTTTGGGGATTACTGGTTTATTGCTGTCCAGATCGGTCTGGGTCTGATTAAGGTCATCCGGCTTCCTGGGAGCGTCACCTTTCAGCTGTTCAACCCTGCTTTCAACCATATATTTAAACAGCCTTCTGAGTTCCATAATAATCAGCAGGAGCCCTGGAACAAAGATTAACAGGATTAAGCCCTGTCTAGTTTGGGCAAAACCAAAAATATAACCCAGGTATGGTACAGAGCCTGTAACCCTGCCGATAATGTTTTCCGCCGCCACAGGATTCGGATCATTAACATTGTTGGCATCTCCACGGGTTATAAAACTCAAACCGCCTTCGTAGCTGATTCCCGTAACACGGTGGGTAGTCAGGCGGGTTGTATCCCCTGAGCTGCTGAAAGTAATAATGTCACCTTCCGCTAGGCCCAATGGATCAACAGGCTTCACAAAAACCAGGCTGCCCGTGTCAAAAGCAGGGCTCATACTACCGCTTTGGACTACATAGATCTGGTAGCCGGCAATAGCCGGAGAGCCACCACTGATTCTACTCTGGATCAGAAAGAATGAAAGAGTAACCATTATTAGTAATAGAAATGCTGTCACCAGGTTACCAGTTACCCTTAAGAGCTTACTGTTGGCCTGCTCTGGGACATTCTCTCGTGCAGCCGGCTTGGATTTAACTGCTTTACTCTTTTTAACTTTTTTCTTGCCCGCCGATTTTCCTGCAACCGTCTGATCGTTTACGAACTCTGCAGGGAAAGATGTGGATTTATCTGCAGTTGATTTTTTGGCAAAGGGCAGATATTCTACTTTACTCTGCCGGATAGCAGTTCCTTTTGGCTCTGCGGCAACTCTTTTTTTCCTTTTATCATGCTCGGTGGGTGCTCCGAAAAGTTCTTCAAAGGAGCTGGAATCAACTGAACGTTCTCGACCGACCATGCCAAATAATTCTTTATCATCATCATCAATCCCCGGAACGTCTTCTGCTAGAACCGGCTCACTTGCCAAAAAAAATGCAGGTTCTTCAGTTTTTTTCGGATTAACTGAGCCTAGCGGAATTGGCTCTTCAGCCAAAGGCTCCTGGGAGAATAGTTCATCAAAATATGGCAAATCGATTGGGCTATCTACTTTTTCTGCCGATAATTCCGGTTCTGTGCTTTCAACTAGTGAAAATGCTTCATCAATAAGACTAAACTCTTCGATTTTATCTTCCGTGACCTCAATTGTCTCAGGGCTGATATTTTCCATTTCAGGAGTGATGCCAAATAATAAATCATCATCTTCTTCAAGCGCTTCAGCAGCCCTAACTTCAGGTTCATTTCCAAATAGTTCATGATTACTCGGGGATATCTCTTCATCTTTGCCGCCTGAACCGGGCCAGGAAAAACCAGCTTCCGGTTCAACCTGTAGATCAAACAAATTCCGATCTTCTTCAGGCCCTTTATCCGGCTTATCTGTAACTTTTTCAAATATTTCTTCCTCATTAAAGGTTGACTCTGCTTCAGAAAATAAAAGTTCTTCTTGCGTTTCCCCGCTTATTTCTTCTTCAGCTGCTGTTGTTGTCTCATAGTTTATCTGGGAATCGTCAAACTGCTTGCCAAAAAGATCGGCAAGCTCTTCAAACATTTTTTTATCACTTTCAGCCATTTCCTGCTGCTTTACCGGTAAAGATTCTTCAACCAATTTATCACTTGCTGGCTCATCTCTAACAGGTTCCTCTAAAGAAGATTCAGAAGGAACTTCAGGACTAATATCCTCAGCTTTGAACTGCAGTGTTTGCTGCATGTTCCCGGAATGCATTAATCCCATTCTGATCTTCAACAGTATATCTTCGCGGTTTATCGGTTTGGTTACATAGTTATCAATTCCAGACTCAATTACCCCATGCAGTCCGCCAAATTGCACCGGATCGATAAAAGCTAAAATATAACTGCCGGGGCTGCTTTGCTTCAGTTTTTTCAAGTAAGCAACAGGGCTGTTTGCAACTGAATCAAAATTGATCATTACCAGATTTGGATTAATTTTCGACGCAATATCCAGCATGGCATCATAAGATGTACACTTGACCAACTCACAATTTATATTATTTTTATCTAACAAAATTTTTATTTCCCGGGAAGATATGAAGTTGTTGTCAACCAGTAACAGGTACAAATAATTCACCTCTTTAAGGTTCTGTTTGGAGAGATGAAAAACACCTGCATCGGCCGGCCAGGCTGTCATAGTTCACTTGAACCTTAGACCCTTTAGCTTTGCGTCCCTGCTTTTCAACAGGTTTGCCCTATCGATCAGGCTATCCGTAATTTAGTATGCTAAATATATATTAATTAGTTATTTTTGTCAATACTTTTTTTGGTTATTTTGCTATTTTAATCTTAATTTTGCATGGATCTGTCTTTTTTATCTCTAGTTCCCTTTTTTAGCAATAAACCAACCAGGATTAATAAAAACCCGGCCATGAATAATGCCAAAGAAGTGCCGTCGGTTCTTGGCAGAGGAGGGCTTGCTTTCGGACCTTCAGGAGGAATAATTATTTCATCAGGCCCCGGGGACACTTCAGGCCCTTCGGGCTCGACTTCCGTTTCGGAAGGCGGAGGTGTTGGCGTGGTAAAGCCAAAATAATGGCTCGGATCACTGTCAGTTACGATCTTACCGCCTGCTGATCTTCCTCTCACAGTTCCGATATTTGCATACTGCCCGGCAACAGCAATACCCGTTGCCCGGTAGGTCCAGATCTCATTTGGCTGTAAAACATTATCACCATTTAAGTCTCCACTGATATAAACAGGGTTTACACCTGTCCGGTTATCGGTAACAACGATATCAAATAGAGGTATGGTATTCGGGTTTGTAACCACATAAGTCCATGTTACATTGCCGCCTACGGGGATCTGCGGCCCTGTCGGAAGATCCGCATCAAACCCGTTGGTATACTTTTCTATATTAATTTCAGTTTCATCAGGAGTAATGCCGTAATAATGACTGGGATCACTGTCCGCTACATTAGGACCGCTCGGCGGTGTACCAACCACTGTGCCGATATTGGCATACTGCCCGGCTGTGGCAATACCAGTTGCCTGATAAGTCCATACTTCACCAACCTGTAAAATTCCATCATCGTTAGTATCACCGCTTATATATACGGGGGTTACACCGGCCCGGTTATCGGTTACAACAACATTACGCAGCGGTACATTACCCCTGTTTGTAACTACATAAGCCCAGGTAACCGTTCCGCCAACCGGGATAAATGGACCAGTCGGCACGTCAGCATCTACCCCGTTGGTATATTTTTCAATGTCAATAACCGGACGATCGTTCGGGATGTCAGAACAGATCGTATAAAAAACCAATTTTGTTAAAAGAGTTGACCCCTGGAACTCATTACCCGTCTCAGGTCCGGGCAGGATAACAGTAAAATCAAGAAATAAAACATCGCCATAATTCATAAAAGCAATAAAAAGAGCATCCGTGATCACTGAAGGGGTGCCAGCCTGAGGGCCTCCAACCATTGGCCCCCGGTAGAGTTCTTCCCCTTTATAGCTGATGACAAGAATTAGCTGTTCAAAAAGGCTGCCCAGCTCACCTAGATCCGGGTTCCCGCTGATAAAATCCCAGGTTATATAAAGATTGGCTGACGAAGTACCGGTTTTTGTGACTTTCACAGTTTTAGTTGTACTGTCCCCGGGGTTCATATTGTCCAGCTCAAAAAATGTTTCCGGGGGATCAAGCGCAACCCGGCAGGGATGGCTGTCGGTAACGATCTGCGCCCAGGTGTAAAGCGGCTGAAACATCAGCACCAGGCTGAAGATCACCAGTAACAAACCGGTAATAACCATTTTTGAGCTGTATCTTGTCATAGTTTAAACTCCATAATTTTTTATCTTCGGGGCGGGTCTGAAACCCCGCCCCCCTTTTTGATTACATCAATCTTATAGCCAGCCTTAACCAAGTTAACATTTTTACAAGCTACTTTTTAAGGCAGGTCGAAACCAATCCAGTTTAATGCAGTCATTTCATCAGCCGGATTGTAAAGTGAATCTACACCCCACAGATCGCCTGAAGCATTATTGGAAGCTTGAATTGCTTCAAAATCAAAGTCGAGCTTGAAAGATTTACCCTGATATTCGTTACCGGTTCCTGCTCCATCGATACAGACCTTCAGTTCAAATTCAAAGAATCCTTCTGGTGCAATTTTTTCATTTAAATACCACCAAGTAACACCCTGACCATCTACTTTTGATTCCCATCCATCTGGAGCAGTTATGGTCACAAGATCGGGATCTCCATCCACCATATCCAACCAATCACCACTCATACTGAAACGGATCAGAACATATTTAGAACCTGTATTTGTAATTTTAAATACCTTGTCTTTGCAGTCACCCGGGTTAACATTATCCCAGATATCTCCGGGCTCATAGCCTTTCCAGTAATCCGAACCATCAATGGTAAGCGTACCTGCTGTAAAAGTATTGGTAAGTTCTTCAGAATCCGTAAACCATGCCATTGTGGCGCCGCCGATTGCGGCAAACGCCAGGATGATAATTGCCACACTTAAAATCGCTTTTCTGCTCATTTTATACCCTCCAATTTGTTTTTAATTCGGCGGCCAGGCTGCCTTTTAATGAAGGTCCTTGGCTTTGCGTCCCCGCCTCGCGACAGGTTTGCCTTTATCGTGTAGTGCTTTCCCTAATTACCAGTTATGATCTGCCACATGCTTGAAAGTTTATATATTATTCACCTTTGAAATAAACCACTTCCTTCATGAAATACGTAATTATACTTTACAAACTTTCTTGATTAACTTTATCTCTTAATATGGGTTATCCGGCCAATTCACATCGACTAATCCGTTTGTTGTCTGGACCGCTTCAAAAATTGCATACAGTTTAAATACCGCCCCATTATATTTTTTGTTAACACTGCTTTCCTCTAAGCATATCTTTATATGCATTGGTATTTCTA
>CAYTER010000052.1:0-1414 GCA_964436815.1 uncultured Syntrophomonadaceae bacterium | reverse complement strand
GCTACTATGAACTTAGGTATTTCGCCGGTTGCAAGCGGCCAGGTTGATTTGGTTGAATAATCATAAAAACTTACTGTGTATCCCAAATCAATTATTGCATCAATTATCTTCGAATTTTCATATTCCTGCGAAGTATACCAGGATCCATTTTCTTGCACTTTAACAAGCTTGATTAATTCCAAATTCGGATCAGGTTGAATTGGCACTTCACAATAATAAACAGTGATGTGACTCCAACCAGTACCTGTGGCAGCATCTAGACCGAACCCCGCGTTGACTCCATTTGTGCTTAAATTGTCGGAATTGATATAAACACGTTTAGAGTCTTTGTTATATTGCGAGGAGATCCAATCAATACCAGGAAGAAATGGATTACTCTTGGTATTTGGATATTTAGTTTCCACTGAGGCAGTGCTGACATAGTTTAAAACTCCATCTGAAATCACTTTATTGTTATCTACATAATAAGTGTAAAGATTTGACCCCTGGGCTCCACCCTTCACAAACATATGATAGATATGATATTTTGGATTGTTGGAAACAAAATTAAAAGTATTATCGGCATTTTTTGTAATTTTAATGCTAAAATCACCACTATTAAAATCTCTTGGGATACCAACTTCAAAAGCAGCATTTCCCAAATCGATTTTAAATCCTTTAGGTGATAAGCAATCAGGCCCAAATAAATCATTGAGCAATCCATCAGCCAAGTCAGCAAGACTTGAAGCTGCGAAAGAAAATTTTTCTCCCGGTGCAGTAATTAAATTAGCCGTTTCACCTGTTTGATCATTATTAAAATAACCTATAGAGGGACTACCAGAAAGAATAAAGGGATCATCAGATATGCCAATAAAACTTTCAAGTGGTTCAAATTGAATTGGACCGAGTAACAATTGATCAGTAAAACCAACCGCATCAGCTGGTCTCTGCACACTATATAATGGTTCAGATTGTATTTCACCTGGATAATTAAAGTGAGAGCTATCTTCTGCAGATATTAAATTATCATTATAATTCACACTGGCTGAAGCTGTATTTTCATGAAAGCCCCTTAGCCAGTGCCCTTCAAATTTAGCTCTTACATAAGTTGTTTTTGTACCCTGATTAGTGATTAAAAAGCTAAGGTTAGCGCAAGGATCAAAAATGATATCTTCACTAAGAATATAAACGTTTCCATCAAAATCAAATGGCCCAGTTGCGTCTATATCCAAAGTACCAACTGTAAATATATTATCAGTGTGATCACCTGAAGTAAACCAGGCGTTGGTAGCTCCACCGGTTAATGCAACTGCTACGAGGAGGGTAAGCAGAAGGTAGATTAAACCGGTACGTAAAGATAGAACCTGTTTTGTGATTTGGTTAATCTTGATGTTAACTTTTACTTTTTGCAAGCGATGAACAGCTCTCTCAACAT
>CAYTER010000051.1:7814-13641 GCA_964436815.1 uncultured Syntrophomonadaceae bacterium | reverse complement strand
CCCAGGTACAGCCGGCAGGCAAACTTTCAACCAGGAAGAAGAGATTGCGTGCCGTGCCGCCTGCCGAACCCGGCACCCCAAGCACCAGGTTGATGTGCAGCGGCCGCTTGAGAATCCCTTTATCAGCCAGATACTGCGCATATTCAAGGGCGGACAGATCAAACACTTCTATTTCCGGCTTAACGCCATGTTCATTCATCATGACCGCCAAATCCCCGATCAGGTCGGGTGGGTTATAGTTTACCGCATTAGAAAAGTTGGATGAACCGGTGGAGAGACTGGCCATCTCGGGTTTTAAAGCAATGCAGGCGCCGCGCTCCTGAGCGGTTTTTCCCGCCCGCGCCCCGGTGGAAAACTGAACGATGATATCACACTTTTTCCTTACCCGCTCAGCAATCGCCGTAAACACTTCCGCGTCGGCGGTCGGCTCACCCGCTTCGCTGCGGGCGTGGATATGGGCAACTGAAGCACCGGCCTGGCAGCAGCGGAAAATGTCATCGGCTATTTCACCCGGAGTCAGCGGCAGATGAGGATTGATCTTCCTGGTGGGCACGTTGCCAGTTGGGGCAATGGTGATAATCAGCTTATCCATATTAGCAGTTTTCGAGCGCCGTTTTAATTTCTGCGATCACTGCGGCCTCGCTTTCTCCAGCCAGGGCTTTTTCTAAAGCAGCCCTGCTTTTTGCGCCGCCGATACGCCCCAGGGCCCAGGCGCTATATTTGCGCACCATCTCCTGGGGATCGGTTAGCGCTTTAGCCAGGAGGGGTACCATCCCCTCATCACCGCTGTTGCCGAGAGCAATAGCGGCATTGCGCTGAATAAACTTCTTTTCCCAGATATAGCCGTACATAATCTGCTGAACGGTTTCAAGGAAATATTGGTCATTCATGGTCAGCAGCACCGGCAGTTCGAAATTCGGGACCATCTCTTTAAGAAAGGCCTCAGGGACCAGCTTTTGCTTCAACCTGGCCTGGTTATGGGGGCAGGCATCCTGGCAGAGATCGCAGCCGTAAATCCAGCTGCCCATCTTTTCCCGGATATCAGGAGGAATATCGCCCGGGGCACCGGGGAAATTACCGGCCCCATAGGTGTTAAAAGCGATACAACGCAGTGGGTTCATCTTGTAAGGGGCATAAAGAGCCCCGGTTGGACAGGCTTCCACGCAGCGGTTACAGTCTTCCGGGCAAGAATGCTCAGCTTTAGCTGATGTTTGTTCCAGGTCGGCGCTGACGGCCATCGAAGCAATGCCGATGTAACTGCCCCGCCCGGGTGAGTAAACAAAGGTATTACAGCCAAAATGACCCACCCCGGCCCTGACGGCTGCCTGGCGTTCAGGCATGGCCGGCCTGACCCCGACCTCCATCCCCTTGCTCTCCAAAAAATCCCGCATCAGACGCAGACGGCTGCCGAAGAGACGCTTCTTGCCGGGGTACAGGCGCGACTGGTAAGCTTTGCCAATTCGCCCGAGAAGCTCTTCCGGGTAAGCCTGCTTGTAATAATCATAGATTAAGACCACTATGGATTTAGCGGAGGGAAGAACAAATTTGGGATCAGCCACATGGGCCAGCTGCAGCAGACCATCGCTAATCCAACTGTAGCCTTCTTTTCTTTCATCCAGCGCTTCAGTCAGCTGGGGAAAAGGATCGGCCGTGGTAAAACCAACATCATCAAAGCCGATCTCGAGCGCATATTCCCTGATTTCCTGCTCCAAGCGATTACCCCCTTGATAGAACCTTGACAATATTAGCGTTATTCTGTTAAGGGGGGCGTAATCCTTTTTTCCTGATAGGATAATATCGAACCGAGAGCGACCAGGGTAAAGAGCAGGCAGATCAGGAACCCGACCCGGTATGCCTCGAGGGGATAAATCCTCACTCCGTCTATGATTAGTCCCTGCCAGCCGCGATCAAGCACGTAACCAAAAAGGGGCTGCATAATGGCCAGGCCCAAAAAAACACCCAGGTTAACAGTCGCAGTAACCAGCCCGGTATAACCGGGTCCGCTGACATCACGGGCAATTGAAAATGTAACGATTGTGCCCACCCCGCCAAAACCGATCAGCACACAGAGGCAGTAGAGCAGCCAGGTGGGGATAATTCCTCCCGGCCATAGCAGCAGGGCAAGCCAGAAGGACACTGCCGACAAGATTAAGATCAGTTCCGGTATTTTCCGGGAGCCATAATAATCTGACAAAACTCCGGAGAGGGGCGCACCGACCATAAAGCCAAGATTGGCAACAATCATAAAACTGGCAGCCTGCTCAAGGCTAAAATTATAAACATGCACCAGGTAAGAAACTCCCCAGGTGCCGACAAATACAATAAAGCCGCCGTATAAACCAAAATTGCACAGAAAGGGGATCCAGATCCGGCGATTGGCCAGCACTGACCTGATCGCCTGCCGGTTGATTTTAGCTGATTGATCGTGGCCGGATTGATCATCAAGCCCGGAGACCACCATTACCCCGCTGTCCTGGGGCCGGTTGCGGACAACCGACCAGCAGAGGGCAGCAACAAGCACGGTCAGCAAGCCAAAATAGATAAAAGAATTACGCCAGCCAAACACGGCGATTGAGTAAACCAGGGGGGTAGCCGCCAAAAGCGAACCGCTGGTGCTGATTAGCAGGGCAAAACCTGAAAGCGAGGCAAATTCGGAAAAACGAAACCAGGAAGCCTGGAATTTTAAAATATTGATCAGCACAACAGAACCACCAAGACCGATCAGCATCCGGCCAATGAAGACATAAGCAGCGGTGGGCGCAAAACCGATCAAAATCGATCCGGCAGCCATCGACAGCCCGGTAATCAGGGCAATCTTTCGCGGTCCCAAACGGTCAACCATGATTCCACCCGGGATCTGCATCAGGACATACATATAGGTATAGGCGGCGGCCAGGTTTCCCAACCCGGCTCCGGTTAAAGTAAACTCGGCCGTTAAAAATTCAGCGGCAACATTAAACGAAACCCGGTGAAAAGAGGTAACCAGGTGCAGCATGATTAACAGGAACCACATCAGCCAGCGGATATTTAAAGCTGAGGTTTGCTGCTCTCTGGCAGTTCCGATCAGGTTGGTCAAAAGAAATTTTCCTCCCCGGATTAATAAGCCAGTTGTCATTGAAAATTTCAGGGATTCCTGTTTTTTTCAGCCTTGTTCAAACGTAAGTTGATCCTGGCGTAAAGAATCGGCCGCAGCTCGGTCATTAAGATACCGGCAAGGATTAAGGCTGCGCCGAAAAGTCTTTGCGGGGTAAAGATTTCATCCCAGAATAAATAAGAAAATAGCCCGGCAAAAACAGCTTCGGTTGAAAGGATTAGGACTGCATGGGTTGGGGGAGTATAACGCTGGGCAATAGTCTGGGTAACAAAAGCGCCGATTGTACAAAAAATTACCGCATAGAGGATTGCGCCCCAGATTGCCAGGGAATGGCTGAACATCCCGGCAGTCGGCTCAAAAATTAGGGCCACTACAAAACTGGCTATCCCGGTTAAGGCGATTTGGGTAACCGCCAGAACAATCGGATCGCGGTTCTTAACATGGATGGCGATGGCGATCAGGTGCCCGGCAAAGAGGAATGCGCCAATCAGGGTTAAGATATCCCCAAACCCAAGTCCCATCGACTCATTGGCCGATAAAAAATACAGACCGACCGCAGCCATTAAAGCACCGAGGATCGCCCAAAAGCCGGGTGATTTTTTGGTAATTAAAAAATAAAGAAATGGAACGATAATCACAGCCGTACCGGTAATAAAGCCGGAGTTGGCCGGTGTCGTATGCAGTAAACCGATAGTTTGAAAAACATAACCGGTGAAGAGGAAAAAACCGATCTGCAGGCCGGCCAGGTAATCTCCCAGCGGTGCTTTCACAAGGCGCTTTCTGAAGATGATGGCCAGCAGCAGGGCAGCCAGGCAGAAGCGGATGCCCAAGTACGTAAAAGGCTCAATAACCTCGAAAGCGTGCTTCATGATCACGAAGTTTGAGCCCCAGAAAAGAGCGACAAAGAGCAACGATATATCGGCTAAAATTGTTTTTTTGTTTTCGGACAGTTCGCTCACCTGGTTATTCGCTCCCAACAAAAATACTGCCCGGCCTGCTTAAACCCCAGTAGCCGGACAGATATATATTACCACAAGAGTGAATACCTGAAAACACCGGTTAAGAAATGATCAGATCATCGACCCTGCTCCCCGATTTACGACAGGAGATCTAGAACGGTGTAGAGGAGCACTCTGGCTGTATCAACCATAGTATCCAGTTCGACGTACTCGTCGGCAGCGTGATAATTGGCACCGTCAGGCCCAAATAGCACTGTGGGGATTTGCAGGCGCGAAGCAAGATGATTGGCGTCCGACTCGGAGCGGAAATAGGTTTTCTGCAGATCTTTACCGAGAATCTCCCTGGTGCCCCGCTTCAGCGATTGAACTAGCTCAGTATTTTCATCAACTGTCCAGGGTCTGAAAAATGCCTCGGGATGAGGCAGGTCACGCAGTTTAACCTCAACCTTGCTTTTCAGCTTTAGGCTATCAACTATTTCCCTGACTTCTCGCAATGCCAGGTCTGCATCGCCTTCAACGGTGTGCCGATAAACAGTAAAACTGGCCTCTTCAGGAACGAGCAGGTATTTCTCTCCGCCACGCAGGTTAGTGATGCACATCGTGCCGCGTCCTAAAAGGGGATGCTCACCGAGCTCGAGCCTGTCGCTCAGGGCATTAATAATCCGGGCGGCATCTTCGACAGCATTAATACCTTTTTCCGGGTTGGCGCCATGTGCTGATTTTCCCTTGACTGTAATGAAATAAACGGCCGTTCCCCTGCTGCCCAGGGCAACACAGGGAAATTTTTCATCCCCGGGGGCAAAAGGCGCAGTTGGCTCCGGCACTACGGCATAATCACAGTTATTGACCAGGCCGTCAAGAATAGCATAATGTGTGCCTAAGCCAAATGGGCCTTCTTCATCGCTCACCGCAGTAAAAATAATCTCCCCTGTTAATTCAATTCCCGCTTCGACCAGCGCTTCCAGGACAAATACCGAGGCCGCTACTCCCGCTTTCATATCAAGTGCTCCAAGGCCATAAAAACGGTCATCTTTTACTACTCCCGCGTAAGGATCCACTGTCCAGCCGTCACAAAGCGGCACGGTATCAACATGGCCGTTTATCAACAAGCGGGAGCCGCTTCCTTTACCCGGTAACCGTACAATCAGGTTTTCTCCCTTAAATTTGGTAATCTTGCTTTCTTCATAATGGTGGATCTTTGTTTCCAGGCGGTTGTAGTAAGATAACCGGCCTCTTAAATAATCGATAATTTCCTCTTCTTCAAAAAAAGGACTCTTAATATTAACCAGGTCACGCAGAAGCTTGACCATATCTTCTTTCTTGATCTGGCTGGATACTTTTTCAAAGGTTTTCAGATCAACAGCCACAACAAAACCTCCCGATTTTTCCGGCCATCTGTATGCAGATAATTAAGACAGGCGGATGATGATTTAGAATATAAGGGGGAGACAACGCTCCCCCTTGTGCTAACTATTTTTCTACGTTAATTATGCCGATGCGTCGTCTTCTTTATAAGCGCTAACGCTCTTGATATCGCCTTCCTTAAACATGGCAAAGCCTACCCATGAATAAATAACGGCAATGATCGGCACTAAAAGAGCCAGGAAAGCATAGGGTGCATATTCCAGAGTCGGCACTCCGAGGCAGCCGAAGAAAAAGACCCCGCAGAGACCCCAGGGCACCAGCGGTGAAAATACAGTCCCCGAATCCTCACAGGTCCGGGATAGAACCTGTGGTAACAGGCCGATTTTCTTATAAGCCGGCCGGAACATCC
>CAYTER010000051.1:0-7714 GCA_964436815.1 uncultured Syntrophomonadaceae bacterium | reverse complement strand
CGGGATAGAACCTGTGGTAACAGGCCGATTTTCTTATAAGCCGGCCGGAACATCCGTCCGGGGATGATAATCGCCATGTATTGGCTGGCTGAAAATAGGTTAACCAGGATCCCCGCGAAAACATGGGTGGTAACCAGTCCACCAACACTTTTAACGAGAGAGCCCATTTTCTCCAGTAGCACATCAAGCATTTTAGTCTTTTCGATGATTCCACCGAAAGATAGGGCGATGAAGCCAAGAGAAATGGTCCACATCATGCTCTGTAAACCACCACGGCTAAGCAGACTGTCAATCTCTTCTACTCCGGTCGAAGCGGCGTAACCATAGTTCATGAAGTTAAGCATTTCCGCCAGACTGTAACCCTGAAAGATCATAGCGAATGCCGCCCCAACCAGGGAAGCGATAATCATAACCGCCAGACCGGGGACGCGTTTCACAGCCAGGACAACAACCAGCAGCGGCGGAATAAAGTGAATCGGGCTGATGTGAAAATTATTTCTCAAGCCATCTAAAACAACACCGATCTGAGCAGCATCGATCATCCCGCCGGCAAAGCGAATACCCATTAACGCATAGAGAATCAGGGCGATTACCAGCGCCGGAATGGTTGTATACATCATACTCTTGATGTGATCAAAGAGGTCGGCTTCACCGACTGCTGCGCCAAGGTTGGTTGAGTCTGAAAGAGGCGACATTTTATCGCCAAAAATCGCTCCGGAAATTACCGCGCCGGCTGTCATCGCAGCCGGGATTCCCAGCCCCATACCGATACCCATGAAAGCAACACCAAACGTTGCCCCCGTGGTCCAGGAGCTTCCGGTAGTTACCGAAGCGATCGCGCAGACAAGGCAAACTGTGGCCAGGAAAATCGTCGGGGTTAAGATTAACATCCCATAGTAGATCAGGGAAGGGATTACACCAGCCGGAATCCAGGAGCCGATCAAAACTCCAATCATCATCAGGATCATCATCGGCAGCATAGCCAGGTTGCAACCATACAAAATAGCGTCCTGACATTCCTTGTAGGTGTATCCAGCCATCATAGCCACGATGATTGCCACCACGCTGGCCAGGATAAGCGTAATGTGGGTTACCCACGCTTCATCAATGACAAACACCTGCACGAAGAGGGCCACGCATAAAAACAGGATAACGAATAAGGCACCGGCGAAGCTTGGCCTTTTCTCCGCTGCAGTTTTTACTTCAGCAGACATTGTTTTTCCTCCTTAAGGTAATTGAATTTTTACTTTCTGAACTGCTGATTTCAATAATCAAAACCTATTTGACGCTTTTGTTTTTAACATAAATCACCCCCCTAAAGCGCGGGGGCAGACTCGCTCGTCTGCCCCCTTTATTTTCTATTTTCCTGTTTTATTCCGCCGTATCAGTTCGGCGGCAATGAAAGAAGCTACATGGTTTGGCAATGTGCCTGGCCCAAAACCGGCGTCGTAACCTAGCTCTATAGCCAGTTCATGCGAGATCCGCGGACCACCGCAGATCAACAGTACTTTATCCCTTAAGCCCTCGGCCTCGGAGAGTTCGACCAGTTCGGTGAGGTTTTCCAGATGAATGTTCTTCTGGGTTACAACCTGAGACACCAGGATCGCGTCGGCTCCAAGCTCTACTGCCTTAGCCAACAGATCGGCGTTCGGAACCTGGCTGCCAAGGTTATAGGCTTCCATCTCCGGGTAACGCTCCAGCCCGTATTCACCCATGTAACCTTTCATGTTGATGATCGCATCGATGCCAACCGTATGGGCGTCGCTTCCTGTACAGGCGGCAACGACCACTACCTTACGGCCCAGCTCATTCTTGATCAGGGCGTTTACTTCTTTAAAGGAGAGAATCTTTTGCTGCTGCTTCGGAATTTTTATGGCCGAATAGTCTACGCTGTGCGTGCATTTGCCATAAAGGACAAAAAAGGTGAACCCGGCTCCCAGATCAGCCATTTCCGTCACGGCCGGGGATTCGAGGCCCATTTTCAGCGCTATCTGCCGGGCTGCCTCTTTTGCTTCATCGCCGGCTGGAACCGGCAGGGTAAAGCTGACCTGCATCGCACCATCATTTAAAGTGTCGCCATAGGTTTTAACTTTACTCAGATCAACAGTCATCTCAAGAGAGCCTCCCTTCAGCAGAAACAGCGTGATTAACAAATAACTCCAGGAAGGGGTTGTAATAATTCTGCTCTTTTTTTACTACCCCGCTTCCCCCTTTGCCGCCTTCCCTCGTTCTCTTGATATCGGCGAACATTCCTTTTTCCATCGCTGCTTCCAGGCTTATCTTTTCAATTTCCTGCAGCATTTTGCAGGCTTCGTCCAGCAGGTAAGCTGCCCGGTTCTGAACTTTGCCGCCGGCGGCAAAAATTAGCTCATCACCCAGATGACGGGCGTTGTTAAAAATATACCTGGCATTGTCAATGCTTAAATAACGATCACTGATAAATGGGGTATGAATCGCTTCGGTCAGCATCCCGAGCAGTTGAATCTCCTGGCCGGTCATCACCGCAACCAGGTTATACATGCCGTTGATCAGATATGTTTTGAAAATGTTTCCGGTAACATGCTTGGTGGGAGGCATATATTTCAAGGGCGATTTCGGAAAAAGCTCGCGGCAAAGCTGCGCCTGGGCAATTTCCATCAGCAAACCATCTTCCATCGCCGGGCTGATTTCAAAAGCATGACCCAACCCCATCTGCTCTTCTTTTAAGCCTGAGCGTAAAGCCAGCTGCTCATTAATAAACTGAGAGGCCAGAACTGTGTAGCCTTTGTCAAAAGCATCGGCGGTGGTCAGATAGTTATCTTCCCCGGTATTGATGATAATGCCGGCGTAGGCATTGATCATCCTGGAAAAATGCTGATCGATAAAGGTTCGGCGCATATTGATATCGCGGAAAAGGATACCGTACATGGCATCATTAAGCATCATATCAAGGCGTTCTATCGCCCCCATTGCCGATATTTCCGGCATGCACAAACCGGAAGCATAATTGACCAGGCGGATGTAGCGGCCGGTTTCTTCTCCCGCTTCGTCAAGCGCTGCCCGGACAATACGGAAGTTCTCCTGGGTGGCGTAGGTGCCACCGAAACCTTCAGTGGTTGGTCCATAAGGGACATAATCGAGCAGGCTCTGGCCTGTATGCCTGATCACGGCAACAATATCTGCTCCCTGCAGAGCGGCAGCCTTGGCCTGAACAGCGTCTTCATAGACATTGCCGGTAGCGACGATTACATATAGCATTGGCTTGCTCGGAGGAGCAGCTTTGGCGATCCGTTTCTCCCGTTCAGCCCTGACGGCCTTGATCTGGGCGGCTGCTTTTTCCGCCAAACTGTCGGCGATAGCGCGCCATTTTTCTTCCGGGCAGTCCGGGACATCCTTAACCTTGATTTTGCCTGCAGCCAGCGCCTGGGCAATCTCCTGGGGCGATTCTTCCCTCGCGGCAATCGCTTTCGCCAGCCATGGCACCAAACCCCGGTCCAACAGATCCGCCTGTTGCAGTTTTTCGACCATGACATTGGCCAGCGGCACCCCGGTTGAATTCACGCCATCAATACCAAGCAGCCTGGCTGCAGCTCTCTCGGTAGTCGTCGTGGTATAATCGCCAATCCATGAGTGGAGGCGATCGGCAATCTTGCCGGCCATCTTTCTGGAAAGATCAATCTTTGACCGATCCAAATCCAGCTTGTTTGTCAACTAAATCACTATCCTTTCAGGAAAAAATTCATCAAACCCGGCAATCATAGGATCAATCAGTTTCTTGCGGCAGAAAAGCTGTAAACCAAATCAAAAACAGGGCAGGGCTCGAGCGCTTCGCTCATCCGTTCCAGAAACATCTGCGGATCATAGCCTCTTCCGCAGGGATCTGAAGGATTAAGGGTAACGGCAATCAGATTAATCGCTTCCAATACCCTGATTTTTCCTCCCTGATCAAGATAACGATAATAAAGTTCAGGCGAAACAAAAAGCTTCGTAGCATCTTCAACGATCAGAGTCGGCGGCACCGGGTACCGATCCATCGCCTCCTGTAAATTTTTGTCAACTAACGCTCCTCCAAAAACCAGCGCCTCAGTCTCTTCAAGACAGCGTTCAGCCAACTGCGCCCCGGCTAAAAGCGGTATTGCTGCTTTCACCGGTTCAATCCTGAAGCTGCAATCCTCGCGATGCAGGAGAACTGCGCTGCCTTCCTGCAAACCGGCTCTTGCCGCAGCGTAGAGTTCACTTTCAACCGGTAGAGTGGAAAAAAGATCCTTTCGGAAAATAGTTTTTCGGATTACATCATCCATAGTCGGTCCAAGCGCTGCACCGGTGGCCAAGATGGTCCCACAGGTCAGGTACGGTGAAGCTGAAGCCAGTCGGTTTATGGCGCCATCAACCAGAATATATTCAGCTCCGAAACTGAGCATTTTCCTGTTCAAATCCAAAAGGGAGGAAATACTGCCCGGTCCGGCCAATTCGACCAAGCCTGCTTTTCCCACCCTGGCAATCAGGACAGCGCCAAGGGGAGTAGAAAATGGACTGCGCTCGAGTAACCGGAGACCTGCATCTGCTGCTTCGAAACAGGCTTCGGCGGTTGCGACGAGTGCCCCGCTTGGTGCATAAATTCTCGGTTTCTCTTTTAACGTCAGCCGGTCAAACCGCTCGCCGTCGTAGCCGGCTGATATCAGGCCGGGCTTAATATTTTCTGCTTCAAACTGCCTGATCAAATAATTAAAAGTTACCGTTTTACCAACATTCTTGGTCATCCCCACGATGGCGATCGACCGGAAATTTTCTTTACTGATCAGTTTTTCAAGTCTCGTCATTTTATCCTCTGCAGAATAGAAAAATGGTTAAAAAAAGATTCTACTGCATCAGGGATCATTGTTGTCAATATGGCGCGGCCTGAAGTATTTTGAGGGCTCAGTATATAAAAGCGAAATAACCGCATTTAGTTCATCAGCAGTAGAATCAGATCAAGATTACCAAACTAAAGGGCCGATTACCTTCATTGCAACAGCCAAAAAAATATAATTTTTCTTATACATGGTGTATAAATCAGCAGGATTATCAAGGACAGCATTGAATAAATGGTTAACCTTTATGAATATATTTTAGGTGAAATATGACGTTAACTGTTCAGGAAGCTCTTGCGCTTGAAATCTTTTCCCGCTGCCGGCTACTGACTGCAGGGGGCGGGTTGCAGAATGATGTTTTCTGGGTTAATATCCTGGAGATTTTAGATGATCTCAGTCATATCGAACCTGGAGAATTTTTAATTACAACCGCACACGGCCTCCAGGGCCTGAGCAAAAAAAGACAAAAAGAAATGGTAGAACTATTTGCCCACCGCAAAATGGCCGCCATGGCTATTCAGACCGGCCATTACATTGATGATATCCCCGGATCGTTAATTCAGCTTTTTAATGAATACCAAATTCCCCTGATTGAAATTCCCCCGGATATCAGCTTTAAAAGCATGACCCGCTCTTTGATGCTTTCACTTTTACAGGCCGAAAAAGCAGATGACGATGGCCTGCAATCAACGATTGGCAAAGATCAACAACTGCAGAAATATAAGTCTATGCTTGACACCTGGACCGGTATCAATAAAGGTATGGAGCCTTTAGCCCAGAATCAGGCGCTGCTTGACCTTGGCTTAAGACTTGACCAGGATTACTGGGTCTGCAGGATTGCAGCCTGCGAACCCGGACGCGCCTACACCCCTTACCCGGTACGAACCGCCGAAACCCTGGCAAGTACCGTATCACAGGCAGTTTTCCAGCTGATGGAACAGCGCAACCTGCCGTATTTGGTTGGAACGGCCGGTAAAAACATAACCCTGGTTCTCCAACCGGCCCCGGACAGCGGTACAGGCAGCACCATTGCCCAATATAGCAGGCGGATCCTCGAAGAGCTGCGTTTAGTTTGCAGTCAACTTGACCTCTACCTGGGGTTAAGCAATCATCATCATAATTTTGACCAATGGAAAAAAGCGGTGGATGAGGCGGAAAAAGCTTTACAGGCAGCCGCCTTAAGGCTATTAAAACAAAATGGTTTCGGCTTTTATTCCGGACTCGGTTCGTTAAAGCTGATCCTCTCCGTCAATAATGAGGAAATCTTAGAAGATCAGCTAAATGAAACCGTAAAGCCGCTCTTTGAGTATGATGAGCGAACAGGCGGAGCACTTGTTCAAACGCTGAAAACATACCTTAAGTATCACAATATCAAAATTGCCGCGGAAGAACTTTTCGTCCACCGTCACACCATGAAGTACCGTCTGAACCAGATTCGAAAGCTTACCGGGATTAACCCCGAAGAAACAACCTCACTGATTATCTTAAGCGAAGCTTTGCTGATCTACGATTACCTCAAAGCCCGCGGTTTAATTTCCTTCTAAATTCCTCACAGTGTTTCAGCTAACAGCTGATCAACTACTAGAAAGCTCCAGCAACGAAAGATTCTCTTTACTGCGGACTGAACCGGCACAATAGTCGAGCGGTTTAGAAAACAAGGGGCCATCAATAACCAGGGTATGGGCCTCTCCACCTTCACCGCAGGGGGAGATCCCTATTTCCAGACAGTACTTGATGTAGTCTTCATCCATGATTCGGCCAAGCCATTTTTCTTCAATTAAATCGCTGCGAATGGCCACGATTAAAGCTTTGCCGCCAAGCCTGATCAACTCTTCCGATACCGCTTGCTCTTCCATCTGCCAGAGAGGTAAATTATAATCTATCGCACAGCGTTCTGCCATTTTTTCCACCCACTGCCGATGTTCCTCCAGGTTAATGTCTCCGAATACTCCGCCTTTTATGGCATACTTTTCTTTTAATAATTTAACCGCTCTTTCAAACCCGGTTTCATAACTCTCCCAGGTTACCTCCTCGGTATGCAGGGGAATCCCAAGGGCTTTAGCCTGTTTCTGCAGCATTGCAGTTTTTAGTCCATGCGAACGGCTGTACCCTTCGCTGCCTACGAAACTAAGCAGGCAGGCGACCTCAAGCCCCTGTTTCCCGGCCCGGAGCAAAGAGAGATAGGAATCCTTTCCTCCACTCCAGGATATAAAAACACGATCTCCGCTAACGCTGTTATAGATCATCGGCATTAATCTCCTTTATGTTAATCTGGTCAAGATGAAGAGTCCGATTGTAATAATCAACATTAAAACTTTCTTCAACCCGGCGAACCAGGGTAACTGACGCGTTATCAACCTTGATGTCCCAAAAAGCGCTTCTGGTCAGGTTTAAAATATTGAAGAGCAGCGCCCTGATCGAACCGCCATGGCTGACCGCTACGATCTTTTTACCATCGGGAGTTGCCTCCGACACGGTAGTGAGGAATTCGCTCATCCGGCCGCAGACATCTTTTAGCGACTCTCCCCCGGGGGCGGACTTGTGAAAGGGGTCGTCAAGCCAAAGGCTTATTTCATCACCCCACCGGCTCTCAATTTCATCAAAAGTCATCCCTTCCCACTGCCCAAAATGAATCTCCCGCAGTAATGGGGTAATAACCGGTTTTAAACCACAACCGGCTCCAATTACCCTGGCTGTGTGCAGGGCGCGGTTGAGATCACTGCAATAAAGCTCATCAATGCCGAGTGAAGCAAGATAATGCCCCACCCCCTCAGCCTGGCGCAAGCCTAAGGGCGACAGTGGTGATTCAGTCCAGCCCAGGTAGCGTCTTTCCTTGTTTGATTCTGTCTCGCCATGACGAACCAGGTAGATTTCCACTTTTAATT
>CAYTER010000050.1:0-14685 GCA_964436815.1 uncultured Syntrophomonadaceae bacterium | reverse complement strand
AAGAGATGATGAAAAGCAATAAAGTCAGCGTCTTCTATGGTTCTGCTCAGGCGGTAAGCCCGGTAAAAGTTGCCGTTAAGCTGAACGACGGAGGGACAGTAGAGCTTGAAACGGACAATATAATTCTGGCTACAGGCAGCGATGAAATAATCCCGCCTACCCCCGGGCTCGATCTGCCGGGGATCATGACCTCACGGGAGGCGCTGGCTTTGGAAGAGTTGCCGGCAAGCATGGCCGTGATCGGCGGAGGAGTTATTGCCCTGGAGATGGCCTCAATTTTTATGGGCCTGGGAGTTAAGGTGACCATAGTCCACCGCAGCGAACGGCTGCTGCGCAGGATGGATCTCGAAATGGTTCGCCGCCTGACCCCTTACCTGCGTAAAAGCGGCCTGGAAATCATGATGAATTCACCGATCAGACAGATCGAAAAAACAGCTGGTGGCTACCGCTTGAAAGTGGAGGGTAAAGCGGGAGAAGAGATTGTCGAGGCAGAAAGTGTTTTGTTGGCTGTCGGCCGCAAGCCTGCTTTTGGCGGCCAGGACCTTGAAGCGCTTGGTGTTCAGTATGATAAAGACGGGATCAGGGTCAACTCGAAGATGGAGACATCTGCTCCCGGCGTTTATGCCGTTGGGGATGCAACCTATCCTGGCTATTTTTTGGCCCATACTGCCTATCACCAGGGGATTGTTGCAGCCGAGAATATTGCCGGTATTGAAGCTCATTTTGACGGCAGCGCTGTGCCTTCCTGCCTTTACACCGATCCCGAACTGGCATGTGTCGGCTTAAGTGAAGAGGAAGCTAAAGCAATGGGCTATGACGATCTGAAGATCGGCAAATTTCCCTTTACAGCGAACGGCAGGGCGGCCACCCAGGGAGAGCTTGAGGGGACGGTGAAAATTATTGCCGCTGGACCTGAGCAAAAAGTGATTGGCGTTCATATTTTAGGAGCCCATGCTTCCGAACTGATCCAGGAAGGAACTCTGGCAGTGGCCAAGGGAATTAAAGCTTCTGAATTGGCTGAACTGATTCACCCCCACCCGACGATGAATGAAGCTGTATGGGAAGCGGCAATGGCTGTCAATAAAACTTCGCTGCATATCACTCGTCGATGAAAAAGGTAGGCCTGATTATCAATCCTGTAGCCGGTATGGGCGGCAGAGTCGGCCTGAAAGGCACCGATGGGCCTGCTATTGTTGAAAAAGCGATCAGGATGGGGGCTAAGCCGGAAGCAGAAGCCAAGGCGATCATCACTCTGAAGGCTTTGCTACCGCTTAGAAATCAGATTGAACTGGTCACCTGCCCCGGAGCGATGGGTGAAAATGCCGCTCTGGCAGCCGGTTTCAATCCCCGCCTGCTGGATATTCCGACACTGCAGTCTTATCAGCGGGATATCAAACCTGCTTATATGCGCGATAAGGCGCCTGGCTACAATACTCCCTCCCCCTTGAGAGCGAACAATATAGATTCTCCCTCCCAGGGCGAAAATACAGACTCTCCCTCCCCCACAGGAGAGGGCCCAAAAACCCCCTCCTCCGCCGAAATCACAGAATCCCCCTCACAGGGTGAAAATACAGACTCCCCCTCCCCCTTGAGAGCGAACAATATAGATTCTCCCTCCCTCGCAGAAGAGGGCCTAAAAACCCCCTCCCCCTTGAGGGGGGAGGGTCGGGGTGGGGGTGATAAATCCTTAAACTTTCTCCGGTCCTCCGACATCCGGACCTTCGACCTCCAAAACGGAGAGGGTCGGGGTGGGGGTGACAATCCTGCTCTTATAACGCTTACCGGTCCGGCAGACACTGAAGCCGCAGCTGTTGCTATGGCTGCTGAACCGGTTGACCTGCTTCTTTTTGCTGGTGGAGACGGAACTGCCCGTAATATTTACAATGCTCTTGGTGAGCATTCGAAGCAAACGGTTATCGGCATTCCAGCCGGGGTAAAAATTCACTCGGCGGTCTATGCTACCAATCCACGCAGCGCCGGCGAACTGGCCCGCCTGCATTTGGAGAGCAGTCTGCCCTTACGGGAAGCAGAAGTAATGGATATTGACGAGGAAGCTTTTCGATTGGGGAGTCTCTCAGCCCGGCTTTACGGTTACCTGCCGGTACCCTGCAGCAGTGACCTGATGCAGCACCTGAAAGTTGGCGGGGCGATGACCGAGGCTTCCATCCTGGAGGCTATTGCCGAACAGATTGTTGAGAGCTTAAAGGAAAATGTAACCTATATCATCGGGCCAGGCTCGACCCTTAGCCCGATTATGACTAAGCTTGGTTTGCAGAACACCCTGCTCGGAGTAGATGTGGTCAGGAACGGTAAAGTACAGATGGCGGACGCCGGTGAGCAGGATCTGCTCCGGCTAACCAAGGGCCGGAAAGCAGCAATCATTGTAACGGTTATCGGCGGGCAGGGTTACATTTTCGGGCGCGGCAACCAGCAGATTAGCGCTGCAGTAATCAGGCAGGTTGGCATTGATAATATTGTGGTTGCAGCCACCAAGGAGAAGATTCTCGCCCTTGAAAACAGCCGGTTGCTGGTTGACACAGGTGATGAAGAACTGAACGAGCAGTTGCGGGGGTATATCAAAGTCGTTACAGGCTACCGTGAGGAGCTGATCTGCAAAGTCAGTTAAAATGCCTGTTTAGATATAATCATCCCGTCGTGGGGAAAATGCTTCCACTAGTGTTGTTTCTTCCAATATCTGTGCTGAATGCTCCACATCAGCTTTGATACACCAGCTGTCACCCGGATTTGCTTCATGCTTTTTCCCGGCAATAGTAAAAATCAATTTGCCGGAAATCAAAAACCCTGTTTGTTCGTAAATGTGGCTGTGAGGAGGGATTTCCGCGCCCGGTTCAAAACTGAATTCGCAGATCACGGTATTATCGCCGTAAGCCATGGTCCTTCTACGGATTCCCGGAGCCATTTTGACGAAATCGCCTTCAGCCTTCTTCTTAATCATATATCCGCTCATCTGTTACCTCCTGAAAATTGGAATAATCATCAAAACCGGTATCAGCAAAAAACTATAGGAACTGGCCAGAGGATAAACCAGGGCCAGGGCAATTGCTAAAAGACAAACCCCAATTACCAGCAAGGTCTGCCTGGTTATCTGTCCTATTATTCCGAGAGGCAGCCCTGCAACTAAGTAGCCCCGCTTTCTTGCATACCAGAAATTTAAGTAATTCAGCAGGCTGATCAGGATAATATTCACGGCAAAAACCAGATCAGCGGCGCCGTACTGCGGGTAGTCACCGACCAATACAGTGGTGAAGGGTACTAGGGCAACAAACATCAATAAGAAAATATTGATCCACAAGTGGCCATTGTCTGTTTCAGCATAGTAATGAAAATGGTTGTGGTGGTTGATCCAGAAAAAGGCGAGCAGGATAAAACTTAAAACGTAGTTATAAAATAGATCATACTGGCTGAGCAGCAGTTCGATGACAAAGAAATCTCCCTCCGGGCCGTTAGTCTGAGGCATTTCAAGGGAGAGAACCAGCAGGGTCATGGCAATGGCAAAAACACCATCGGTGAGGGCCTTTATACGCTCGGTAGATTGAGTAATAGATGGTAAATGTTTGTTATTATTAAGCTCACCTGAATTCATCTGATCACTCACTTAATAAATTGGGAAACCGATAATCTAAAGGGTCCCGTGAATATTGTTGCCTAATCTTACCATAAGATCAGGGTCCTTAATAGCAGGCCCGCTAATTACCTGAATTCAATAAGGGGCCGGGTGCAAAAGGCAGATAAAAAGGTTATAATCATAAAGGTGTCAGAAATGTTTGGTTGATCCAGAAGGAGTTGTAATTGTTGCAATTGGTCGAAGGCGAAAAGGAACAGATCACAGACTGCGTTAACGAAGTACTCAATAACAGTTCAAAAACCCCCGAAAACCTGATCCCGATCCTCCAGAAAGTACAAGCCCGGCTTGGATACCTCCCGGCCCTGGCGATGGAAATGATCGCTGCAGGCCTCGATGTCCCGGCAGCCGATGTTTACGGCCTGGCTACTTTTTATAACCAGTTTCGCCTAAACCCGCCGGGCAAGCATCAGGTAAAAGTTTGCATGGGCACCGCCTGTTACATGGTTGGTGGCAAAATCGCCCTTGAATCTTTTGAGCGGCGGATGAATATTAAAGAAGGCGAAACCAGCCTTGATCGGCTGTATAGTCTTGAGAGAGTGGCCTGTGTCGGCTGCTGCACCATGGCCCCGGTCGTAGTGGTTAACGACGAGGTTGAAGGCAAGGTCACGCCGACCAGGGTAGATGGGATCATACTGACCTTCCAGGAAGACGGAGAAGCAAAAGTTAATGAGAAAGAAAACGAGCAGCCGGTAAAAGGGGAGGATGAAGATCAATGAGCAACCAAAGTCCCCTTCAGCAATATGAAAAACTGCAAAGTGAAGCTGAACAATACGAGAGCAGGGCGGCGGAGAAAACCAGGGTCCTGGTTGGCACGGCTACCTGTGGCATTGCCGCCGGTGCCCTTAAGGTCAGGGATGATTTCAGACGGGAAATTGAATCAAGAAAACTCGATGCCGAAGTAATTGAAGTGGGCTGCATGGGGCATTGCTATGCCGAACCATTGGCAATAATTGACAAGCCGGGGTTCGCCCCGATTTGTTATGGTCACCTGGATGAAGGTTTGGTTCACAGGCTGGCGGAGGATTTCCTGGCCGGCGATGATCCCTGTTATGAATATGCCATGGCTGCCCTTGAGCCCAATGATGTCTATCCTACTTTCGCGGATTTTCCCCGCGGTGTTTATGAACAAAAACTTATTCTTGATCGCTGTGGCTTTATTAATGCCCATAATATCGACAGTTACCTGGCTCTTGGCGGTTACAGCGCCCTGGCCAAAGCCCTTGAAGGCGAACCGTCACAGGTAGTGGAAGAGATCAAGCAGGCTAACCTGCGGGGCCGGGGGGGCGCAGGCTTTCCGGCCGGTCTTAAGTGGGAGGCCTGTATCAAGTCAGGAGGAGATCAGGTTTATGTGATCTGCAATGCCGATGAGGGCGATCCCGGTGCTTTCATGGATCGCAGTATTCTTGAATCTGATCCTCACCTGGTAATCGAGGGGATGATCCTCTGCGCTTATGCAGTCGGATCAGATCAGGGGTACCTTTATATCAGGGCCGAATATCCGCAAGCGGTTAAGCACATGCAGGAAGCAATTGATCAGGCTCGTATCAAAGGGCTGCTTGGTTCAAAAATTCTTGGCAGCAACTTCAGTTTTGATCTTGAAATATTTCAGGGTTCGGGCGCCTTTGTCTGCGGAGAAGCGACCGCTCTGATCAGCTCGATGGAAGGGAAAATGGGTATGCCCGAGAGCCGGCCGCCCCGCCTGGCTGAAAAAGGATATCGCGGCAAACCAACAGTGCTTAACAATGTGAAAACTTTTGCTTATGTGCCACTGATTATCAAAAATGGCGCTGACTGGTTTAAATCAATCGGCACCCCGGATAGTCCGGGAACGGCAGTATTTTCGCTGGTCGGTAAAGTGAACAACACGGGGTTGGTAGAAGTGCCAATGGGCACCACCCTGCAGCAGTTGATCTATGATGTCGGCGACGGATTGCCAAACGGCCGCGAATTTAAAGCAGTCCAGATCGGCGGCCCTTCCGGGGGTTGTCTTCCCGAATCGGCCCTGGACGTGCCGATTGATTTCGATTCGCTACAGGAAGCCGGGGCGATCATGGGCTCAGGCGGCCTGGTGGTTATGGATCAGGATGACTGTATGGTCTCTGTGGCCCGCTATTTCTTAGAGTTCACTCAGCATGAATCCTGCGGCAAATGTACTTTCTGCCGCCTCGGGACGAAGCAGATGTTTGATATTTTAACTGCTATCACTAAAGGTAAGGGCGATGACCAGACCCTGGCATTATTGGAGGAACTTTCAGAAGATGTGCGAGACGGCTCACTGTGTAACCTTGGACGCACAGCGCCAAATCCGGTTTTAACCACCCTCAAATACTTCAGGGATGAATATGAGGCGCACATCAAGGAAGGTCGTTGTCCGGCTCTGGTTTGCCATGATTTAATCCTTTATTACATTAAGCCACAGAAGTGCAGTAAATTATGTAATGTCTGCGTCGGCAGCTGTCCGACCGAAGCAATTTTTACCCGGGAAGACGGGTTGAAAGAAATAGACCAGGAGAAATGCGTTAAGTGCGATAACTGTCTTAAAGCCTGCCCTCCTGAATACACTGCGGTGATCAAGCTTTCTCCGCCTGTTCTGCCGCCGGAGAAAGAGAGGAAAATAACTTGAGTAAGATGGTCAACCTAACTATTGATGGCCGGCAGGTCAAAGCCAGGCCGGGTCAGAAGCTTTTATGGGCGGCGCTTGAAAATGGAATCTATATTCCTCATCTTTGTGCGATTAAGGAAGAGCTAAGACCAAATGCCAGCTGCCGGCTTTGCTTCGTCGAGATAGAGGGGATTAATCATCCGGTTACCTCGTGTACCCGGGCTGTCGAAGAAAATATGGTGGTTAAAACCAGAAGCCCGCGTGTTGATCGCCTGGTAAAAACCGCTTTTGAGCTGATCATTTCTGACCACAATCTTAAATGCAGTTCATGCCCGGCAAACAAAAACTGTGCTTTACAGGACATCGCCAAAGAGCGCGGTCTTCGTTTAAGGCAGAAACGTTTTTCTTCAATCGTCAGGGAATATCAGTTAGATGAAAGCCCTGATCAATTTGCCTTTGACCGCAGTCGTTGTATACTCTGCGGGCAGTGTATCTGGGCTGATCGGGTGGAAGCAAAAGTGGGAGCGATCGGTTTCGCCGGGCGAGGATTTAACCGTATGGTTACCACATTCAGGGATTTACCTCTGGCTGAATCGATCTGTACCCAGTGTGCTCTCTGCGTGGATGCCTGTCCGGTAGGTGCGCTTTACTACAAAAAAGATTTGAAAGCCGGAAGGAGCTAAAAATTGTCATTTAAAGCGATAATATTCGATCTTGACGGAACCCTGCTTGATACCCTGCAGGATTTGGCCCTGTCAGTTAATACCGTTTTAAATAATAAGGGCTACCCCGGGCATCCTGTTGATGCCTACCGCTATTTTGTCGGAGACGGCATCGATATTTTAGTGAAGCGAACTTTTCCGCAGGAGGCCCTGGTTGCCGAAAAACTTGATCTTCTGATCAAAGAAGTCAAAGAAGAATACTCCCGCTGTTGGGCCGATCATACCAAGCCTTATCCCGGTGTTCCGGAAATGCTTGACTTTTTCGAGAAAAATGCCATTCCGAAAGCAATCTTTTCCAACAAGCCTCATGAATTTGCCCTTTTAACCGTGAATAAACTGCTGCCTTCCTGGAGCTTTTTCGATATTGTCGGCATCGGACCTGATATGCCGCGTAAACCTGATCCGACAGGCGCCCTGCAGATTGCCGCAGAAATGAAGATTGAACCTTCCGAGATTGTTTACCTCGGCGATACGGATACAGATATGAAAACGGCTCAGGCCGGCGGTTTCTACCCTGCGGCGGCGCTTTGGGGTTTTCGACCGGCAGAGGAGTTAAAAGCCGGAGGGGCATTATTTATGGCAGCTGAACCGCCGGAGGTTACAGAACTTTTTATCCAGGCTGAGTCTTGATTGGATCATGATCGGAGGAGCATATGGCCCCTGAAACAGCTTATGTTGTAGATTTTGACGGCACAATAACCACCAGGGATATAACAACCGAATTGGGTCTTTTTTTTGGCGGTAGCGAATTCATTAAGATCGATCAAAGTTACCAGGCTAAGGAGATTCCGATTAAACTCTGGCTGCAGGCTGAAGCAGCTTTGCTGCCTGTGGATCTAAAAATCCTGAAAGAAAAAGCTTTAGAGTGGGCGGAAATCAGGCCGGGTTTCGTGGAATTTTTAGAGGTTGCCGAAGAAAGGAACAACCCGGTGATCGTCGCCAGCGATGGCCTCGGTTTTTATATTGAGCCGATTCTTGAGCGTTTCGGAGTGCTGGAAAAAATAAATATGATCTATCGCAACGATACCTTGATCAATCAGGAAGGCCGGCTTGAGATCTCCAACCCTCATGCCCACCCCATTTGTATTGTCTGTGGTAACTGCAAGGCTAAAATTGTGGTTCAGCAAAAAACAGCAGGCCGCCCGGTCGTCTATATCGGGGATGGCAGTAATGATCGTTTTGGCGCTTCCTGGGCGGATCTGATTTTTGCCCGGGATGAGTTGGCTGAAAACTGCCACAGATACAATCTGTCATATTCGCCTTGGGATACCTTTTACGATATTATTAATCTTAAAGAACCCGAATTGCATGATAGCGCGAAACAGTCGCTATGCTGCCCCCTGGGCAGTGGCATAAAAGTCCGGACAGACGGGGAGGTTAATCAGTGAGCTACGAAGAACAAATCCGGCAGATAGCCGATCTAATCAGAGATAACGAACGATTTTACGTTCTTACCGGCGCAGGAATCAGTACCGACAGTGGTATTCCGGATTTTCGTTCGCCGGGAACAGGCTTATGGGAAAAGGTGGATCCCATTGCTGTATCATCGGTTGATGTCCTTAAAAACAACCCGCGTCTTTTTTACGAAGCCGGATTCAGCCGGTTTTCCAAAATTACTCTGGCCGAGCCGAACGAAGGGCATCGAGTCCTGGTCCGCCTGGAGGAAATGGGCTTTTTAAAGGGCTTGGTCACCCAGAACATCGACGGCCTGCACGTTAAGGCCGGGTCGAAAAATGTCTGGGAAGTGCATGGTCACCTACGCTCCGGCTATTGTCAGGGTTGTAAAAAGAAGTATCCCTTTGAAGAACTGGTTCAGCAGGTTGAGCTGAAACGGATTCCGCCAGTCTGCCACAATTGTTACAGCGTTCTCAGACCTGAGGTAGTCCTCTTTGGCGATCCCATGCCTACTTTCTTTTTTGAGCTGCAGCACAAATTGCAGTATGAATGTGATTTCATGCTGGTTGTGGGCAGCAGCCTGGTGGTTTACCCGGTTGCCGACCTGCCGCGTCTGTCAAAAAAAATGGCAATCATTAACCAGCAGCCGACAGGTTATGATCAAAAAGCAGAAGTGGTGGTGCGCGAAAACAGTAGTAAAGCTTTACGCGACCTGCTTCAGGCCCTGTCTGATGAAGATCAACCAACCCGGAATGATAAATGAGGGATAATGCCTGTTGATGCAAAGCCTGGAAGAAGTCCATAAAAATGCAAGGCAGATCCTTAAGGGAATTTGCCTGGTTTGTCCTAAATGCGATGGCAGATTATGCATCAGCACCGTGCCCGGTATGGGAGGGCGCGGCACCGGCGCCGGATTTCGCCGTAATATAGAGGCCTTTGACCGGCTAAAACTCAATCTCAGGACAATTCACAGGGCTGCAGAGCCGGATCTCAGCTATCATTTTTTTGGGGCCAGACTTTCCATGCCAATTCTCGGAGCGCCGATGTGTGAAACCACCTATAACTTCCTGGGACAGGTGGATGATCTCGAATTTATCAATAGCCAGGTTGAAGGAGCCGAGTCAGCCGGTACTGTTGCTTTTGTCGGTGATTCCCCCGATCCGCCCCTTTACACAATGGGTTTAACGGCGTTACGTGACAAGGCGCTTGGCAAAGGGGTTCCAATCATCAAACCACGACAGGTAGATGAGATTATCAAACGGATCAGGATGGCAGAAGAAAGCGGTGCCCTGGCTGTCGGTATAGACGTTGATGCTGCTGCTTTCGATAACCTGAACCGGTCAGGTCAGCCAGTTGGGCCCCTTTCGGTGGCACACCTGAAAAAAATTATTAACAGCAGCTCGCTTCCGGTCATCCTCAAGGGAATCATGACTGTAGATGAAGCGATTCTTGCCGCCGATATCGGCATTGCCGCGATCGTGGTTTCCAACCATGGCGGAAGAGCTCTTGATCAAACTCCCGGAACGGCAGAGGTTCTTCCTGAAATTGCCGCTGCAGTTAAAGGTTCAATGAAGGTTTTCATTGATGGCGGAATCCGCTCAGGAGAAGATGTTCTAAAAGCACTTGCCCTGGGTGCGGATGCAGTGTTGGTTGGCAGACCGGTGGCCATAGCAGCCATTGGCGGCAGAGCTGAAGGGGTTTTTCTGCTTTACCAAAAATATTATGAAGAGCTATCTAAAGCTATGATTTTAACCGGCTGCGCTGATCTGAAAAATATAAGACCGCGAATACTGTGGAACTAGATTTAACAGATGATGCCTGCCAGCGCCTGGCAGGGATGAGACCGGTTTTGGTAGAAATGATTAACTGTAATTTAATCCAGCATCATTAAACCGGGGAGGATTAATTCTTGAATACTAAGAAATGGCTTATCGTTGCGTTATTAATCATCATATTTGTAGTTGGAGTGTACCTGGTTTTTACTTCCGGTTATTTCGAAGTTGATCCTTTCACACTGGTAACATTTATACTGGTGCTCGGTTTAATCATCTATCTGTATATCCAGGCCCAGCGCCGGAAAAACGAATAGGTCCTCTAACCCTGATGATCTGAGGTGAATGTTTGACCCTGAACTATGTTATCAACCCAAAAATAAGTGCACAGGAACTGTCAAGCCTAAGGAGAGCTGTTGGCTGGGATTCCCGTGAAGATAAGCTCGAAAAAACTATTGGCAGTACCTATCTATCCGCAGCTTGTTACGACAAGGATAAGATAGTCGGATTTGTTGATGTAATAAGCGATGGAGTGGACGATGCCCTGATCCGCAGCCTGATAGTGGATCCCAATTGTCAACGGAAAGGAATCGCTTTAAAACTGTTAAACATTGTTACCGGCAAAATCAGAGAAGATCGGATTAAAACCATTAACGTGCTTTTTGAGCCTGAACTATCTTCCCTGTACCGCAAAGCCGGCTTCAGGATGGTCGGCGGCGGGCTAATCGATAACGAAGAGGAGTTCTGATCGGCGATGAGAGTAGCATTTTTCCTGATTCCTAAAAATGATGTAGTTTGCCTTACTACTAAAACAACCCTCAGGCAAGCCCTGGAACGGATGGAGAGGCACAGCCATGCGGCGGTCCCGTTGATCGATGATGCAGGGCGTTATGCGGGAACGATTACCGAGGGTGATTTGCTCTGGAAGCTGAAAAACAATCCCGGTTTGAGCCTTGCTGACCTGGAGAAGATAACCCTGAAAGATATTTCTCCCCGCACTACAAACAAACCGGTGCAAATTGATTCCCGTATTGTTGACCTTCTTTCGTTGGCCAGTGAACAAAATTTTGTGCCCGTGGTCGATGATACCGGTGTATTTATCGGGATCGTCAGAAGGCGAGAGATCATTGAGTACTGTGCAGAGCTGATCAAAGAAAAAGAGATGGACAGAGCGAAAAGCTGACAGGGAGCTGAACAATAAATAGATGAGCGATAAACTTTTTCTGGAACCTGACTTGCCGGATCGCGTGTGCCAGGTAAAACCTTTTTTAGCGATGGAAATTTTGGAGAAAGCGCAGCAACTGGAAGCCGGGGGGCGTAGTATTATCCATCTCGAAGTTGGCGAACCGGGCGGAGACACCCCTGAGGTTATCAAGCAGGCAGCGATAGAGGCCATCAATCAAAACGATACCGCTTACACGCACAGCCTGGGCAAACTGGAACTAAGAGAAGAAGTAGCCGCTTATTATAAGCGAACCTACAACGTTAAGATCGATCCGGAACAGGTCATTGTAACTTCCGGTTCATCGCCGGCAATGCTCCTGGCATTTTCTGCCCTGTTAGAGGCCGGCGAGCAGGTTGTGATGGCCGATCCTTACTATGCCTGCTATCCCAACTTTGTTTGCTATATCGGGGCGGAACCGCTCCTGGTGCCGGTTCGTGAAGAGGAAGGCTTTAAACTGCAGGCTGCTGAAGTTAAGAAGAGAATCGGCTCCAAGGTTAAAGGGATTATGATTAATTCGCCTTCCAATCCGACCGGTGCGGTGCTTTCAGCAGCTGATTTAAAAGCTTTCGCGGAGCTTGAACCCTATATTATCGCCGATGAAGTATATCACGGTCTTAATTATACCGGTAAAGACCATTCGATCCTGGAATTTACCGATCGGGCTATCGTTATCAACGGTTTTTCAAAGCGTAATATCATGACCGGCTGGCGTCTCGGATACCTGGTTGTTCCTCCCGCCATGGTTCGCAATATCCAGAAACTGCAGCAGAACCTCTTTATCTGTGCCTGTTCATTTATCCAGGCTGCCGGCATCGCCGCTCTGCGTGAAACGCCGGAAGTCCTGGCCAACCGTTTTAGCGAATACAATGATCGCCGGCTTTATCTCTTTGAAGCTCTGCAGAAAATGGGTATTGCGCCTCTAAAAATACCGGATGGCGCCTTCTATATGCTGGCCAATGTTAAAAAGTATACCAATGATTCTTATGCTTTTGCGCTGCGGATTTTAGATGAAGCAGGGGTTGCCCTCACCCCGGGCATCGATTTCGGCCAGGGAGCTGAAGGTTACTTAAGAATTTCTTACGCCAGTCCGATGGATACTTTAAAGGAAGGCTTAACCCGCCTGGAGCGGTTCTTCAGCCATCTGGACCAGGGTTAAAATGTCCTCAAGCGTTAATGTGGTTTGAATGGACAGGAGGTTGCTCATTATGACAAAAAGAATGAAGGTGTCGCTAATCAGCGGCGCAATTCTCGGGGTGATCTGCATCGTCGGAGCCTCAATCAGGGCAGGATCAATCCTTGATGCCGTATTTCTCTTTGCTTTTTGGTATAATCGGGTGCTGATGGGCGCGGTAATCGGTCTTTTAGACAGTTCAATCGGCGCACCTAAAGTTTATTATCGGGGTGCGCTAATCGGTCTATTGGTTTCCTTTGCTTTTTACAGCTCAATCGGATTCGGTGATCCGGTCGGATTCATTGCCGGCATTATTTATGGAGTTATTATTGAATACTGTGCTTTGAAATACGGATAACCGTAACTTAGATGATCACTTAACAATCAGCACACAGCAGTTATGCGCTTCCTGAACAACGGCATTACTAACACTGCCCAGGAACACCTTCTCCAGACCGCTTAAACCCCTGCTGCCAATAACAATCATCTCGAAACCTTCCTCTTTTGCCACTTTTACGATAGTATGCGCGGGATGGCCTTCCCTTAGTAAAGTGCTGATTTTGAGGTTTTTGTTTTTAAAGACTTGCGAAGCATCAGCCAGCATTGTCTCCATCTCTTTTTTTCGTTCTTTCCTCAGTTGGTCAATCAACTCAAGCTGTTTATCCGAGGTGATAAAAACCGGAGAAGCATCATCCTTGTTGTCAAAGACATGAATGATCGCCACCTCACTAAAATTTCTTCCTTCAGCAATTATTGCCGCTTTTTCCAAAGCAATTTTGCTGCGCTCCGAACCGTCTGTGCAGACCAGCATTTTCACCAAGATCATCTCCCTTGACTATTCTGATCATCTAAATCTTAATAATGATATTTCAATTTAAAGTACTTTTCTTAAACCACCCTGTTATAATATTAACGTTATAATATTTTTGCGTCAAAAGGATATCCATTCTTTTTGTTAAATAATTTTGCTGATCAAAGCTTGGTGGATAATAGAATTTGGTTAATAAAACTTTTTACTATGCTCAGACTAAATATCATAAACGAAAGGATTCTTTTTTATGAATTTCAAAAAACCTATATTCGTGCTCTTCCTACTAGTTCAACTATTTATATGTGGCTGTGTTGCTCAAGAATATGTAATTCCGCAAAACTTACCTTCAGAAGAATTAGAAAAAGGTCCACTTAGTGAAGAAGAGTCTTATGATCAAGTGGTAAATGGTACTGACGCAATCAACCAGTCTAATTTAGGTGTAGTTAATGTCGATGTATTAAGGTTTAGGAGCGGGCCTGGTACTGATTATGAAATACTTGAACGTTTATATTATGGGAAAATTCTCGAAATCTTAGATGAGAATAATGGTTGGCTCATGGTTAAACCTTATGGGGAAATAGGATGGGTTCATGGTGACTATGTTGCCAGACCAAGGGATGGCCAAAGCCTATACGAGACTCTCGATGTTGATGTACAACCTGTTGGTTATAGTAAAGAAGAGGTTTCTGCATTTATTGAAAAGGCAACCAGTTTTAGTTTAATTGGCTTTGTACTTCCGGAATTTAATAATCCTAATGAACTAAGAAACGATGAGTTAATATTAGCATTAACTCTGAGTGGAATGACCCCAACATATTATGGAAGCGGAGGGCCAATAATTACCGGTAAAGATATAGAACAGACTGCAAGAGCAATATTTGGGGGTGAAATTAAAAAGGTACAGCACGGTTATGTATTTCCCTATATATGGAATAATGATAAAGGTTATTATGTAATTGAAGGATTCGGTCCAGCTTACTATACAAGCACTAAAGTAATTAGTGTAATTGAATCTGAGGAAAAATTCATCGTTGATGCAGTTCATCTCATTCATAACTACGATCCTTATAGTGATGAACCGGAAGATATTTATGATGAATTTATGAACTTAATTGTTTCTCTGGCAGATGGAGCATCTATTGAAAAATATATCCAATTATTCCCAACCAGACGATATATACTGAGTAAGGAAGGAAATGGTATAAGTTATATCAAACAAAGCTTTTTGCTCGGTAGTTAAGGGCTGAAAGTAGAAAACATATCTCTATAATACGGAAGGAGCTCCAATGAGCGACGTCAAGGAATCCTGGTTTAAGAGGCTTTCGCCCTGAATCAAGATGT
>CAYTER010000049.1:0-14894 GCA_964436815.1 uncultured Syntrophomonadaceae bacterium | reverse complement strand
TGATCGGCTATTTGCGCGGGAGTAAGACTCGTAAAATTGAACTATTTGAGCAAGTATTAGCACGTAACTTGCCTTTCGGGATTTCTGTATTCACTTATCAGAAAGTGTTGCAAGGCGCCAAAGATGAATCTGAGTGGGAGACATTGCAAAAATATCTTGCGACGCAGCAGCTCTATTTTCCTGGCCAGGAACCGGATCATTATGAGCGGGCGGCAAGACTCTTTTTTGACCTGAGGCGTAAGGGAGTTACATTGCGAAGCACTATCGATTTATTAATTGTCATGACTGCCCTTGAACAAGATCTGGCGTTACTGCATGACGATAAGGATTTTGATCAGGTAGCTGGCCACCTTTCAGAATTAAGGGTGCTGGATCGACTTCAATAGATTATGAGGAGAGATGAGATGCTGAAGGAATATTACCGGTTGGGACGTCCGATCAACGCGCTGGCGGGAGTAATTGCCGTTCTGGTCAGCGCCTATGCAGTAGGCCCTGCTTCATGGTGGAGAGTGGCTGCTGCCGCTTTCTCAGTTTTGCTGATAACAGTTTCCACCAATGCCTGGAACGACTATCTGGATATAGAGATTGACCGCATCAATAAGCCAAACCGGCCTCTGCCTGCCGGAACGATCAGCCCGCGGGGAGCGCTGCTTTTCTCTGTGTCAGGCACAGCTTTATCGCTGATTATTGCCATCTTTATCAATTGGCCTGCATTTCTGATTGCCTTAGGCTCAAATATTCTGCTTTACCTGTACTCCTGGAAGCTTAAATGCACCGTGTTGTGGGGCAATATAACAGTTGCCTCGATTGTTGCCCTCTGTTTCATATTCGGCGGGGTGGCTGCCGGGCGGATCGGTCCGACCCTGATGCTGGCTGCAACAGTCTTCATGGCCATGATGGGCCGTGAAATCCTAAAAACGATGGCTGATTACCGGGGGGATCTTGATCAAAAATGCAGAACCATTGCTACTGTGTGGGGCAAAAAAACTGCCCGTACCTACGTGATCGTCTTCCTGGTTATTGCTTCAGTATTAATGCTGGTGACTTACTTTGTGGAACAGTACCGGGGTGCATACCTTTTATTAATCATCTTCGGGATGTTTCCCGTTTTTGCTTATATTATCCTGAATGCTAAGAGCGAAGCGCCTGGAAAAGTGCTGGAACAGAACAGTACAGTCATGAAATACAGCTTCTTCATCTGGTTTCTGGCGGTGTTTTTAGGGATAGGCTAGCCAAGGAGCGACAGCAGGTAGATTACCATGGTGGTGCCGATTGGTACGGTTAAATCATCAATGGTTGACGGTGATAACAGTTCAATCAGGGTTCCGGCGCCCGCAGTTATAAATGAATAGGCTATGACAGTTCTGAAAGTCAGTTCATGCTGGTTGATCGGGTTGAGCAGGCCGAAAAAGGCGAAGGCAGCAAAGCAGAGGATAAAAGCAGAAATAAAAAAGGTCAGTGAACCCTCCAGGGTTCGCTCTGAACCGGTATAAGCGATTGCCAGCTTGATCCGGCCGTATTTCTTGCCGACCACAGAGGCAAAGGTATCACTGATGATCATGATCAGAATGCCGCAGATCGGAAAGTACAGGCGGTCGGGTGCAAATAGCACGAAGATCGCAATCAGTAAAGTGATCGATACGCTGTAGAAAAAGGGACCTTCAAGGCGCCCTGTTTTTTCTTCGGCTTCTTCCCCGATTGATTCGTAAAGTTCCTGCAGCTGTTTGACCGAACTGTCACGAGAGCTGAAATAGACCACCACAGCCAGGCTGAGGGCGATAAAAACAGCATAAAGCGGCATAATGAAGAAGGGAACGATTAAGACAATCATCCCGGCGAAAAGGTGTACTATCTTGCGGGCATGAAATTTAGAAATCAGGTTATTTTTCTTTAACAATACCGGGATGGCGATGGTCAGCAGCACGTAACCGTAAGCGATGCCAACCAGGATCAGGTCGTGAAAAAAGTCGGACATACTGTAGTTGGCAATGATCGTCAGCAACTTTTGCATGAAGGTCAGATCACTCTTTCGGCTTATTAGGTAAGGGCATCAAACAGCTCAAGTATAGAGAAGAAATAGTGGACTGTCAAGGAATTGGAAGACCGCCTTTTCTGGCCTACAGCTTGCCGGTAAAAACCCTGGCCAGCAGGCTTTTATCAGTAAAGCGGCGGACGAACAGGTCAACCAGCCCGGGAAAGCGCAGCAGAGTATTGGTTAAAAAGTATGTTTGTCTTAATTGTTTCAGCAGCTCTTTCCGGCATAACAGATCGAACCGGCCAAGGGTATTAATGGTATAGTCGTTTTTTGCGAGCGCTTCATGAATTACTCCTGCCGCCAACTGTCCCGAAAGCAGGCTGCGATGGATGCCTCCTCCGGTCAGGGGGCTGATGAAACCGCCGGCATCGCCCACCAGCAGCGCTCCGTTAAAAGCATACTTGAGGCCGGGTTGAGAGCCGAATTTTAAAGGCCAGCTGGCTATATTTTCGATTGTGAAACCAGGTTTTATCCGGTTTTTAATCAGTGGCAGGCTTAAGAAATGATCAAGCATCTTTTTCAGGTTGCGTGGCTTACGGTGGTAATGATCCAGGCGCATACCGAGCCCGATATTGGCTCGATTATCGGCCAGTGGAAAAATCCAGGCATACCCGGGCAGGATGCCTTCGTAGATATAGAATTCAACTTCGTGTGGGTAAAGTTCCAGGTTCGAAGCATAGGCCCGCAGGGCGATCGCGCGGTGGGTATTAGTGTGCTGTCTGCCGGCGCGTAAAGAGTGGGCCAGGGTTGATGCCACCCCGTCGGCGGCAACTACGATCTTGGCCCGGATTTCAAAAGGGGAGCTATTTTTGATCACCGACACTCCGCTTACCTGGTCGCGATTATATATCAGCGCTGTTGCTTTTAACTGGCGAAAAGCAGCTCCTGCCCTGATAGCCTGCTGACGGATCAGGTCATCAAAATAGAGGCGTGGAGCAACGACCGCACTGTAATTGTTTGCGCTTTTATGTAAAGGATAAGTTTGGCTGTAACCATGCGGTGAAACAAGCCGCATTAAGTGAAGCGGGTAAAAAACGCCACGGGCGATTGCCCCATTGATGGCTTCAATCATACCAGCATTGCCGAGCAGCTCAAGGACCTGGGCCGAGATGGCGTCGCCGCAGACTTTTTCTCGGGGAAAATCTTCCTTATCGAGCAAGAGCACATCATGTTTCTGTCCGGCCAGCAAAGCTGCCGTAAAAGCTCCCGCCGGACCTGACCCAACCACCACAACTTCATGGTCATATTGTTTCATCATTTACTCCGGTAATTTGGATAATATATTATTGACCTTCAAAGCTCTGCCTGGCCAGGGTGCCCCAGCCGCCTCTTTTGAAGAGAAAGTCGATCAGTCCCAAAAACCTCCACCAGGTGTGTAACTGGCGGTAGAAAAAGTTTTCCATGATGGCAAATAAAAAGAGGATTAAAATATCGCGCAGCCTGGGGTAACTGCGAAAATAAATCTCTTCCATCACCAGGGCAGCGGTGGACAGTAAAACCCCCAGGAGCACAGCGGCCATAAAAAAGAGTAGCATGAAAGGCGGGTTTAAGAGCCCGCTGACTATGGCATAGATTAAAATGATATAACCACTCAACTCAATCAGCGGTCCGAGAAATTCGAAGAAAAGAAAGAAGGGGAAGCTGATCATCCCGACATTACCGAATTGCGGGTTTAAAAACATTTCGAAGTTAAGAAAAAGGCTTTCAGCCAACCCTCTCTGCCAGCGGCGTCGCTGGGTTTGCAGGCCGCGATAGCTCTCCGGCACCTGGGTCCAGCAGACCGGATCGGGTATAAAAAGTACTTTATACGGGCGTTTAATTTTTTTCATAGTCCGCTGCAGGCGGAGCACAAGTTCCATGTCTTCCCCGATAGTGCTGGTCCGGTAACCGCCGGCGGTAATTACTGCTTTCCTTCTGAAAACGCTAAAAGCGCCGGATAATATTAATAAACCGCCTATCGAAGACCAACCGGCCCGGCCAAAAAGAAAGGCCCGCAAGTATTCCACGATTTGAAAACGGGCCCAAAAACTATCAGTGAGCCGCACCGCTTTTACATGCCCGCTTTCAATCAGCGCTCCGTTGGCAGCCCTGATCGTTCCGCCGGCTGCTACTACCCGCCAGTCCTTAACAAATAAATCGGTTATTTTGAGCAGGGCTGATGTATCAACCAGCGAATCGGAATCAATATTGCAAAACAGCGGGAATTGGGCGATATTGATGCCGGCGTTTAAGGCATCTGACTTACCGCCGTTATCTTTGTCGATCACTACCAAGTTGGGATAGTAGGCAGAACGGTATATACGGCGTATATTTTTTGTTTTCAGTTCCGCCCGGTAGCTCTGCCTGCCCGGTTCCAGGGCAAAAACTTCTTTTAATTCATCGATTGTTCTGTCTGTAGAACCATCGCTGATCACGATTACTTCAAAATCCGGATAACGCAGGGATAAGGTGGAACGCACTGTATCAGCGATAGTGGCTTCTTCATTGAATGCCGGAATAATTATGGAGAGTGGCTTGAAAAAACCGGACTTGAATGTTTGTTCCCGGTCGGTAATTTTATCAGCCAGGCTGTTTTTTTTGATACTGAAAAAGGATACAAATACAAGGGCCAGGTAGCTCAGATTGATCGCCAGGAAATAGAGAATGATAAAAACGCTGTAAAAAATTATAAATGTAGCACCACTGCTCATCAGCTCACCTCTTTTACTGCCAGGATATAGGCGGCGATGGTGGCAGCTTTTGTTTGGGAGCCATCAGCTCGCTGGGTGAGCAGCCGGTAACCGGCATCGCCGAAGGATAAAATTACCCTGGCGGCATGATAACGGACCCACCATTGCTCATCATCCAGGAGTTGATTAAGCAGGGGGATAACCTTTTCATCTTGCGAGAGTTCTGCAGTCTGAATGGCAAAATTTCTTACTACCCAGTCTTCGTGTTTTAAATAAGGTATGGGATCATAATTATCAGGCAAACTGCCAATGCGCAGAAAAGCTTTCAGGATGTGAACGGTTGTTTCAGTATCTGCCCTGCTAAACAGTCGGTTTAGGACAGGTAGAGCATCTTTATAGCGGTAATGACCAAGCAGGTCAATCAGGATTATGATCAACACGGTGCGGTCGATACTGGCGGCATCTGATTTTGGCAACAGGCTCCTTACGCCGGTTTTTCTCGTCTTTTGAGGTTTCAGTCCGGCCGGTATCTCTCCCCGGCTGTACTGATCGAGGAGTTCAGTAATCGGTTGGCAGATATCGCTTCCATAACGGGAAAGTATTTCTGTAATTCCCTCGTATGTGTAATTTGTATTGCCAAGCAACGCTTTTAAAACCGGCCTGAAGGTACGTGAGTCTCCCGATACTGCCAGTCCCTGTGCAGCAGCAAGAACCAGGAGTTGGTTTTTGCTTTTCAGCATCCTGATACGCTCTGTTACGGACTGGTAACAGCGAAAGGTGCCTAGTAGCTTTGCCGCTATTGCTTTATCGTAGAGTTTTCGTTTCAGCAGCTTTTGACGGTAATGGCCGATCAGGCTGATTTCTTTACAGAGTGCTTTGGTTGCTTCAAAATCTTTGCCGTCTAGCATCTCCAGGTAGGGTGCAAAAAAACGCCTGTAAAACTTGTAGCGCTTTTTTTGCAGAAACTGCTCTTTAGCGGATTCAAGTTCTGTTTTGCCGATAATGTAATCGATGTAGATCGCTTCCCACTCTTTCTCGCACAGCCTGTATTTAGTCTCTTCCCGGGCTGATTTCAGGCGCAGGAATATGATTACGGCCAGAAATATAAAAATAACAGCGCCGGCAGCGTAGATAAAGTAAATTAGAATCTTTAAATAGGGATCCATCAATTCCTACTCCCCTATCAGTTTCTTGATCCGGGTTACCAGATCATCAAGTTCAAAGGGTTTAATCATGTAATCTTTAGCCCCTAAATACATGCACATGCGCAGATCGCTTTCCCGGTTTCTAACTGAAAAGATAATTACCGGCAACTCCATGCCGGCTTTCTTGATTCTTTTCAGGATCTGGGCTCCATCAAGATGAGGCATCATCATGTTAAGCAGGGCGAGGTCGGCTTTGCCCTGCAGCAGCTCCTGCAGGGCTTCCTGCCCGTCAAAAGTCTGGATCACCTGGTAGCCCTCCAGTTTAAGCCTGGCGCAGATCAGGTTGTTGATCCGCTCTTCATCTTCAGCAATCAGAATGGTTTTTGGTTGATGTTCCATCTTATTAATCACCTGTTGCATCACTCAGAATGTTGTTCAGCACCGGTTCGTACCACTGAAAGTAAAAACGAAATTCAGTTGGCAGTCCGGGCAGGTAAGCCATAAATCTTTGAATCCCAGCGCTGCCGGTCAAACGGGGAGAGAGCAGGGCTGGAAGCTGGTCGGCGAAATCACCGGCAAAATAGATACGCCTGGCTTCACCGGGCGGTTCAAAATTGATCAATGCCGGAAAACGTTCGGGCAGTCCGCGTATTTCTAAGGCAGTTCGGGATTCACTCGCCAGAGGCAGCTCGTAATAAGCCAGCACCTCGGCACCCGGGTGGACATCAAGCACTTCTACCCAATAGAGATATGGTATGTTGCGTGAGGTTCTGCCGGTAATGCGGTGGTCCTCAGTACTGATCACCGGCCAGGGTCCGGTCAACTCTTCGGCAGTGATGATGACCAGGTCCCGGCGCCAGTTAAAAGAGGGTACTTCTTCTTGAACAAAAACCATACCCGGACCGCTTAGGTCCCAGCGTTTACCGTATATTTTTTCGTATGTTTCCTTCAGCCAAAAAGCAGTTTCGTTAAGATCGCTGTAGTAGCGAACCAGCCATCCGGTATAGCTGACGGCAAAAAGAGCCTGCAGGCGAGTTGATGCCAGAGGGTCAAGATAGGTCGGGTAGCCGAAAATGTTGTGTTCCCCGATGATGATCTTATCACCATTTTTTGCAAACTCTTCGACTGCCTCGACTTCGCTCAAATCAAACCCGCCGTAGAGCAGTTCGATATTTTGAATTTTATAGGGCAGCTGTAATTCATAAAGTTCAAAGCCTTCCGGATAATCATAAATGCCGTAACTGTCTGCCAGATAGAGCAGGTCAGGGTTTTCAAGATCGCTGGCGCTCAGGGTTTCTTTGTTACCGGTTTCCGGATGGAAGCCGAGAAAATCTTTTTCTGCCCTGTAAAAAGCACCGTCAGGTTTACTAAAACGCCGGTGTTCAGCTATCCAGAAAATAGCGCGGTGTTCCCGGAAATGTTCATCGGGAACTGTTTTGTTAACGACAAGCATTTCGATCGCCTGCCTGGAGCTGAGCGGCCAGTGTATCAGCCAGCCACCAAGCAGAAGGACGATGATTAAAATGATATGCCAGCGTCTCATCAGCGGATTCCTTTCATCCTGCTTACCGGATTTCCCTGAAATACTCGGCAATGATCAGGTAACTGTTTTTATGGCGAAACTGGTATGAGGGCTCTTCCCAATAGTCCCAGTGATATGCTGTTGCCGGAAACACAAAACTGCTGCTGTTACGGGGTAAGAAGTCTATAACTTGATCAAGGGGCAGCTCCTCTTCACCTTCTGATAAAGGATTGGATTTGTTGTAAGTTAAGGCATAGAATCTAAAACCCTGGCCAGACACAGTTGCCAGCGCATCTCTTAGCGGCAGGTCGTTAAAGGTGCGGCTGTCCCTGATTATTAAACCGCTGGAAGGATCCGATACATTAAGGAGCATCCAGGGTAGTCTGATCACAAGGCGGCCGTTTTCATCAACCAGCCAGTGTGCCAGGGAATTATAAGCGCCAGACTCGGGATCAAACTCACCGAAAGCAAGCTTACTTTCATTGCTGTAGAGAGCGGGGAATAGGCGTCCGTCAGCAGTCAGCCTTTCCCGGTTAACCAGGGTGCTGATCACTTCGAATTGAGCCTCGGCAGAATCCTGGGGATCAAATTTAAGCAAACCCCGGTTGTAAGAAGGGATTGCCTTCAGTTGGGCCTCCACCGGACTGTCAAAAACCAGTAAAAACTGAACTGCGCCGGGAAGTTCCGGCAGGTTGGCATAAGGAAGCCTGTTCTCGCCTGCCTCAGGAAGCCCCACATCAATGCCGACAGCAAGGCCAAGCTGTTCCCAGGGTATACTTTTTGCCTCAGTTAGAGTATCTTCATTCAGGGTGACAGCCAGGTAGAGATAAGCTTCGTCTGCTGCGGTTTCAATGGCTTCTAATTTGCCAAAAGCAGCCGCTTTGTTTTCAACTGGCTGATAAGCGGTCTGCTCTGTAGAACTTAGCCACTCCTTGAGCAGATCGCCTAGAGGATGGATTAATGGTTCTACAGCTACTAGACCGTAGTTTTGCTCGGGGCACATGGCATTATGCCAGAGAACCTGCCTCTCCCAGGGCACCATGAAAGGTTCAGTATTCCAGGTTTTTTTAGCCCACTCGTCGCTCCACTCAAAAATTATCCCACCGGCATAGCCTTCTTCGATGATTGAGCGCATCATCCGGACGATCATCTCGCCCTGCTCGGTTTCGTTTAAACCACCGTGATTTAAACCATCTGGATTGATGTGGGCGGTATTAAGCGAAGTTGCTATACCAAATTCGGCTACCAGGGCCGGGTATTCAGGGTGAATCTCCATAAAATGATTAAGGTATCCTTTATAGCGGAAAACTCCTTCCTGATCACTGAAAGCAGCAAATGCGGGTTCGTTGTTCATCAAGTCGGGGTAGTTCGGGTAGATATGGTAAGCGCCAAAAAAGCCGGCTGAATTGGCAGGGCCGGTTATAAAAATATCCGGATTTACAACTTCGCGATCGTTATAGCCCGGTGTTCCATCTGCTTCCCACTCGGTTAAGTGGGTTAGCGGATCGAGGGTCGGCCAGCTGACAAACCCAATCGGGTATTGTCGGTTATACTCCTCGTCGCAGTAGGTGGCAGCCAGATCGGTCATCTCGGCCAGCCAGATTTCAGTGGGAGAAGCACCTGCTGCGTTAAGGATATAGTTGCCTGAGTGAGGGGCGAGGTTCAAATTGGCTTCATTGGTGGCCCTGACTTCATCTGGTTCAAGTTCACGCCCGATTATCAGACCCAGCAGGAACGGAGTCACATCGGTGGAGTAATTGCCATAAGCTCTGTATGGTCTGGCCGGGATGTCGGCATTGCCGTGCAGGGCATCGATCGTCAGCTTGATTTCCTGCCGGTAAGCATCCGCGTAGGCCTGATCAAAAAAGTTAAGGCCGGGAACTTCATCATCGGGCCAGATTTCCTGAAAAAGCCACAGTGTCTCATTCTCGGGGTTGCTGTTGTATTCAGCCAAAACAGCATAAAAAGACGGGTCGAGGAGGGTGTAAACCCGGATCGCATTGGCATTCATGGCTGCAATTTCATTCAGCCAACGGGCGTAAAGCTCCCGGTCTGCCGGAAATTCAGTATACCAGCGACCGGGGAGCGAGGTGCCGATGTTTACTCCCCTGATCACTAACTTCTGCCAGTGGCCGTCTTCGAAAACTTCAAAGTAGCGGCCGGCAGTGCGGGCATATATACAACTGCTATCTATTTCCGCGCATTCCCTGGCTAAGCGGTTATCTTCTGTTGTACAGCCGGATAAAATAGCCAGAACGATAAATATAAAGGTTAAGCTTAGAAATAAATATTTCTTTTTGGTCAAGGACGTATAATCACCCCGCTGGCATTACTTGTTCTGATTATAACATGGAAAAAGACTGGTGATGTGTCAAAATTTTCATATTGATTGTATAATATTTATGACGATCAAGCCTCGGTAAATCGCTGTATTTACAAGCCATGGAGGATTACCTTATTTTGAGAGTCGACCGGAAGTTAAAAGGCCCGCTCCTGAACATCACTGCTATAGTTATGTTGCTCTTACTCTTCGCGGTATTGATCTACATTTTCAATGTAGATACAGAACCTGAAAAACCGGATCCGCTATCACCGCTGGTGATGGTCTGGGAGCTGGGTGGGCCTGAAATCGATTATGATTCAATTGGCAGTCTCGGCCCGGTGCAGGTGGTTTCTCCGACCTGGTTTCACTTGGAAGATGGTTTGGGCAGTTTGCGCAGCGATTTTGACCCGGCATATCTAGAGTGGGCACGGAAGAGAGGTTACCAGGTATGGGCCCTGGTGACAAACTCATTTGATCCGGAAATAACAGCGGAGTTTTTAACTGAACCCTCAAACCGAGTAAGTTTTGCGGCAGAACTTGTTTCATTGGCTGTCGAATTTGATCTTGACGGCCTGAACATCGATTTCGAAAATTTCCATTACATTTACCGCTCTTATTTCACCAGTTTTATCAGCGAGCTGGCGGAGCTGTGCCGTGCCGAAGACCTGATTTTGTCGGTGGATGTAACCCTGCCCTCCAGTTCTGAATACTGGAGCCTTGGCTATGATCGGGCTGCCCTGGCCGCAGTGGCCGATTATCTGATCCTGATGGCATATGACGAGCATTATCAATCATCTCCGGTTGCCGGACCGGTTGCCTCCATCGCCTGGGTGGAACGTGGACTGCAAAATGTTTTAACTGAAGTGCCCTCTGAAAAGATCATCTTAGGAGTGCCTTTCTATACCCGCCTCTGGGTGATTGATCAATCGCCCACCGGACCGGAAGTCATCAATACCTGGTCTTATTCAATGCACCGTGCGGCAGAAATAATTGCTGAAAACGAGGCGATCGTCTATTTTGACAGCCAGGTCGGGCAAAACGTCGCTGAATTTGAACGGGACGGGCATACCTATAAAATGTGGCTGGAAGATAGTTTTGCAATGCGCCGCCGGTTGGAGTTAGTCGATCAATATGGGCTGGCAGGGTTGGCCGGATGGAGGCGCGGGTTGGAAAGCCCGGAAATCTGGGAGCTGATGGATGCTTACTTTAATCGCTAATCATAGTTGTAAAAAAGTCAGGTTAAATATAAAATAGTAAAGGATATTAATATCAAGATAAATTGAATAAAGGAGTTGTTTAATATGGAAGGAACCGGAAAAAGCTTAACGATAAAAATAGCTGTTGTAATCACTTACCTGATCATGGTCACGATCAACGCGCTGGCCAGCATCCTGCCGATCAACGGGCTTGACACCGGTCAGGTTTCAGATTCGTTCCCCAACCTTTTTGCCCCGGCGGGAATTACTTTTTCTATCTGGGGCCTGATCTACCTGCTGCTTGCAGCTTATACTCTCTACCAGCTGGGGCTTTTCCAGCAGGATAAGAGTGCCGGCAAGGCGGAGCTGTTTAACCGGATCGGAACCCTCTTTGCCTTATCATCGCTGGCAAATGCTGCCTGGATTTTGGCGTGGCATTATTTTAATATCTTTCTTTCACTTGGACTGATGTTAGTCATCCTGGTGCTGCTAATCCGGATCAACCTGATCATAGGTCAGGAAGAGCTGACTGCCAGGGATAAGTTCTTGATCAGGCTGCCATTTAATATTTATTTCGGATGGATTACAGTTGCAACTATTGCCAATGTTACAGCGCTGCTTGTTTTCTCCGGCTGGAACCAGTTCGGCTTGTCGGATGTGCTCTGGATGCTCGTTATCGTACCGGTGGGGGCCATAATTGGCATTTTGACCATGCTCAGATTTAAGAGTATTGCCTATGGGTTAGTAATTATCTGGGCTTATCTGGGGATCGTGATCAAGCACATATCACCGGCAGGTTTCGCCGGTCAGTATCCGGCAGTAATCATAATTACCGTGGTAAGCATGGCAGTCCTGGTGGCCGGTGAGATTTACCTTTTGCTTAAAGGATCGAAAAGCGTCACTTTGCAGCAATAATTACAGGAAATGGGTTATTATTCGGAAACTTTATCCCCGGTCTCGGGCCGGGGGTTTTTACGTTCCGGCAGCAGAACCTGTTCGAGCAGCACACAAATGATCAGCCCCACGGTTAACCCATTGCCGATAAAACTTTTAACGAAAAGCGGCATCAAAGCCATCGCTTCGGGCGGTATAAACATAATACCCACCCCGATTAAGAGGGATATGCCAACAATAAAACCGATCCGGTTGTCAAAGTAGATCCTGCTGTATTCGGTGAAAGCCACCGATAGCAGCTGACAGAACATGATTAGGATTACGGCAAAACCGACCTGGGGCGGAATGGCGACGAACAGCGATCCGATAGCCGGGAAGAGCCCAAGCAGCATGATCAGGATAGCGCCGATCAGAAATGGCAGGCGGGCAGCTACCCTGGTAACGCGGGCGAAACCGATTGAAGAGGCGAAGGGTACAAAACCGATCAGGGCAAACAATCCGGCGAAGATATTACCTACACCGGTAACGATGGTCGTGGCGTTGAAGGTTCTTTCATCTACCCTTTGGCCGACTACTTCCGACAGGGTACTGACACTGGTAACCAGGTTGGATAGAGTAAAAAACCCGACGATCAGCATGATGATCAGGATTCCCGGATCGAATGAAGGTGCTCCCCAGGGCAACAACTCGGGTAGGGAGATGATCTGCCTGCTAAAGGTGGGCAACTCGGCGATCCCAATCAAATAGGCTGCAAGCCAGCCGGTAACTACCCCGATAAAAATGCCGATACTTTGCAGGAACCCTTTCTGTTTAAGCGAGATCCAGACAATTATGGCCGTGATGCCAATAAAAAGCAGCACGCCCGGCAGGTTAACTGTTCCTCCGTGCGGCCAGGTGCCCAGCATACCGCGCATGATCGAACTGCTGATCTGCAGGCCCATTAAAAGAAAGAAAGTCCCTTTTACAGCCGGTGTAAAAACGACCAGAAGTTTATTAATCCAGCCAAAAAGCCCCAGCAGGATATAGATCACTCCGACAATTAAAATACCGAGGATTATATCGCTGCGCAGGTCAGCCAGCGGCTTGCCGATTTGAGGGGCCACTACGCCAAAAATGATTAAAACATTGTACCACATAGCGCCGATACCCTCGAAAATTGGCAGGTGGTGACCAAAATAAAGCTGTATGATCGAAAATATACCGCAGAAGAGAAAGGTGCGCTGGATAAAACTGCTTACCCCGGCCGGGTCGAGGCCGAGCCCGGTACCGACTACCCCGGGAATCACCGCGCAGACGGTAAGAGAAAAGATCAGCCATTGAATGCTGTAGATAGCAGTTTTGCCTGGCGGGGGCACTTCATCTGGTTGATAGAGCAGTTTATCTTCGATCATCCGGTCTCCGTTTACACCATCAATTTAGGAACTGACTTCGGCACCAATCATACCACTGAAATGTGAAGCAGGCAATAAACAAGCAGGGCTGCGTGATCGCCCGCTTCTTAAATCGCTTTTATTTTTATAAGGCGGGGTTAGAGAGACAGAGGGGTATCACTTCTACATTTATTCTTATGCTCATACATCGCTTTTTCTGCTACAGCAAACAGATCTTCTGATTTCTGACTAACTTCTTTTTTTACAGCTAAACCTAAAGCTATTGAAACAGGCTGCTGGGCTACACAGGTTTTGCCGCAGATTTCCAGAATACGTCGGCAGATGGTTTCTGCTGCTTTGCGATCTGTCTGCGGCAGCAGGATTATAAACTCGTCGCCTCCCCAGCGGGCTACAATATCTTCTTCGCGGCAGCACTGTTTAATAACTTCGGCCACCGTTTTAATCATTTCATCCCCTGTGCCATGCCCGTGCAGATCGTTAATCTGCTTTAAGTTGTTTAAATCGGAAACAATTATGGCCAGGGGCAGCTGTCTGGAGGTGTCAAGCCTGGTTAGTTCTTCTTCCAAGTAGCGGCGGTTGTAGAGACCGGTTAATTGGTCGTGAAAGCTTAAATAGATCAGGGTTTCACGAGCGTTTTTAAGTTCGGTTATATCGGCGATGTTGCCCAGGACCCTGGCTGTTTTTCCGTCAACAATTTCGGCTTCAGCCATGGTCCGAATCCATTTTGGCTTTCCACTGTAGTCGGTGAACGGAAACTCCATATCGTAAGGGATACCCTTATCGATGCAGTTGGTGAATAAATTCATTATCACCGTCCGATCTTCCGGCCGGTAACAGTTAATGCTTTGTTCAATAAGAATCGATGCACTTTTTGTAAGCTGATCGGGATTCAATCCATGGATAGTATAGGTTTCCTTTGTCCAGGTCATTTTATTGGTGTTCACATTAAATTCCCAGCCGCCGACTTTACTAATCCGCTGGGTAATTTCCAGCAACGATTTATGCCTGTCTACTTCTTCTTCAAGATTTACTCTGTCAGTAATGTCCGTTGCCATTCCGCAGACTGCATATACCTGACCATCACTATCGAAAAGAGGAAATTTTACTGAGAGGTAAATATAAACACGCCCGCCTTTCTTTACTTTTTCTTCTAGTTGAATCGCTGTTTTTGTTTCAGTTACCCGTAAATCGGCAGCAACAAATTGATCGGCAATCTCCTCGGGATGCAGATCGTAGTCAGTTTTTCCGATCATTTCCTTGACGGATTTGTAGCCGTAAAAATCAGCCATCGATTGAGACACCAGGATAAAACGGCCTTGCAGATCTTTGGCAAAGATGAGGGGTTCAGCATAGTTGATAATGCCCCGCAGCAATTCTGCCTGCCCGGCTCGCAATTCTTTCGCCGCGCCAGTGAAGTTGTTCATCGCCTTTTCATATTTGTCATTACCTGGCAAGCTGCAATCACATCCTGCATCAGTTATAGCCGAACTCGAACACAATCTATATTCTTTAAATGTCTATAGATTTCCTGCAATTTATAATAATAATGATTATTGGCAGTTGAATGCTTGAAAGTCACGATTATTATTGATCATTTCAGATCAACAAAGGAAAGATCGTTGCATCAGCGAATATTATCTTACATAATTAAATCTGCTGCCGGTTTCAGATAAAGGAGTGAATGATGATGAAAGTTTTGATGTGTGTGCCCAATATCAG
>CAYTER010000048.1:0-15004 GCA_964436815.1 uncultured Syntrophomonadaceae bacterium | reverse complement strand
AAGTTTTCGTGAAACCTGGGTATCAACAATATTCATTGAAAAAAAGAAGCCGCAGTTTTCTTCAGGGATCATCAACAGCAGGCTGTGAAAATCGGGACTTGTTCCTGTATGCCATAAAAGGCGCTTGTGGTTTTTATAATTCTCTATAAAGCCATAAGCCATCCCCGGCAAGCGCAGATCATTTCTAAAATGAGTCTGGTGCATCAGGGTTGCTGTATCTTCTGCAAGAATTCGTTTGCCTTCGAATTCCCCCAGCTGCAGGTGGGCAATTAAAAAGGAAGCCATATCAAGACCTGAGAAATAGCCCATCCCTGCCGGCATAACATTGGCTATTCTTACCGGTTGAGCAACATGGATGCCATTGATGTAGTGATAACCGGTTGCCAGGTATGGCTGTAACCTTTCCGGTTGAGGCTGACTAAAAGTGCTATAGTTCATATCCAGGGTTTTGAAGATGTTCTGTTCGACATACTGATCAAAGGGTATACCTGAAATATCCTCGATCAGCAATCCGGACAGAACTGCCCCGTGATTACTGTATTGGGTGACCTGACCTGGTGGGCGCAGGCGCACCGGCAATGTAAGGGCCAAATACTGGTCAAGCGGCAAAAGGTGATCAATAGTGTCGGGAGTTGCTGCAGCATTACTGTCATCAAAACCGGGTGTGTGGGTCAAGAGGTGGTGAAAAGTGACCGGTTCCGGAAAAGTTTCAGGGATGCGCAAATTCTTTAAGTAGAGGTTAATATCATCATGAAGATCAAATTTACCTGCTTCATAAAGCTGCATCAGGGCGGTCCAGTTAACCAGCTTACCTACTGATCCGGCGCAAAACATAGTTTTTTCGGGATCAACCGGAATACTCTGATCGAGATCTGCAAAACCATAGCCTTTTGCATAAATGACCTGCCCATTTTCAACGGCAACAAATACAGCCCCGGGAATGTGGTGCTCTGCCATGGTTCTCTCAAAAAAGGAGTCGGCAAAAAAACCAATATCGTCCGCTATTTTGCTGATTTGTACCGGACTTATGTTTTCATTGGCATATACCGCTGGCACAGCGACTAATAAAAATAACAAAACAGTGATAATAATTATTATTGTTTTCATTTTTAACTCCATCAACTATATAAATTTCCATACTATTATATTCGTTTCTAACTGAAGTAGAAAAGGGCGCCCAATCCGGAAAAATCAAGAATGATATGAGCCATAGTAGCCCAACGGATCGATTTTGTTTTCCAGGCAACCCAGCCCCACATCAAGCCGAGTACTACTGCAAATAGAACCAGTGAATGGGCACCGCCAGGATAACTGCTGGTCAGTACTGTCTGTGGCGCATAATGCCAGAGTCCAAACCAAATCGCCGGGTAGAGGTAACCCCACCAGATGCTACCCGGAAAGACTTTGAAATAAACCCCACGCCATAATATCTCCTCACAAGTGGCGTTTATCAGGGCAATTAGCGCCGATAAAACAACAATCATCAATGTTGCTTTCGGCAGCTGCACGGGGAAAGCATAGACCAAGGTAAAAATTGGCAATGCAAAGAGGAGTATTACACCCAGCCATTTTGGTTTACCCAGAGGTTCAGCTACTTTACGAAACATACTTAAAACAGCTTCCTTACCAAGCAGCCAGAGCGGAAATAACAGGCACCAGGCAACCCAATAAAAAAGAAAGCCGATTAAATAGCCCGGTTTTAAGCCGACTAGTTTAACTGCAGCAGTAAAAACTAGATAAGTAGTCACAAGGAGCACAACTGGCGCTATAACCATTAGCTTATCATTTCCGGCTGCTTTAATATATTCCCGAAATCTTTTAAACATATTTACCAAACCTCCTGCTTCGGCTTTATGCTTCGATATCACGATATCTCCTGGGGGCGATTCTGATCAGGAAAAAATAGAGCAGCCCGCCGATGACCAGTGAAACCGCAGCAACTCCCAGGTAAATCGCCAGGTCTGAGCCTGCGAACTGGTAGACAAGCCACCCTGCTATAAAAATCAGGGCATAGATTACTCCTCCGGCTAACATGGCAAAGAGCACATTAATGTTTTGCTTGATTGCCTTCTGGGGGTTATCCCAGGTCAGGTATGGCCTCAGCAAATCTATTAGCAAACTAACGATAATAGCCGGCAGGCCGGCCATTAGGCCTAGAATGGCAACTAAAACAAGTTCCATTAGACCCAGGGGCAGGATAATTAGGCTGATCAGGACTACCAATGGGATAGCCAACGCGGAAACCATATAGCTATAAAGAATTTTTCCGTGAATTTGATCCTTTGCACTCACCGGTATTACCTGGGAAATCCAGAACTGCCTTCCTTCACGTGAAAAGGAACTTGAAGAAGCCGGTGTAAAAAGGGCCATCATAGCTATAAAACCAGCCAGGGCGCTGATTTGCACCAGGCGGGGGATTTCATTGCGCAGGGTATCAATTAGGGTAGTAAGTGCTCCTCCACTGATTAACGGGATTACCAGGATTACCGGGACAATTACCAGGACGGCGAGACTATTAAATAAATAGACCGGGGTGCGTAAAAGATATTTTATCTCTCGCCAGGCGATCGCCGTTGCCGGTGACGATGTAGAGCTGAGTTTCCTGGTGACTTGATCAGCTGAAAGAGCCTTGCCTTTACTCACTTCGGTGCCACCGATTAAACCGCGATAAAACAGCTTCTGCCCGGCTATAAAGACAAGGACTAATCCGGCAAGGTTTGTCAACACAAAAAAGCTGAACCAGGTTAGCTTTTGTAAACCCTCAGCTGTGAGAGCTCGAGCGGCAAAAAGGGCAGGAGGGTAGATGCGGGTCATGTAGGTCAGCAGCCCCTCGCTCTTTAACAGTAACTCCTCCATATAAGCCAGTTCTTCCCCTTCAGGAATACCGGTCAAAATATAGTTAAGCGCAAAAACAATGAGCAAAAAGAATACCATGGCGACGATTCTTAAAGTATCGCGTTTTTTGCTCAGGTTTGTCAGGCTCATCATCAACACGATAAAGATAGCCGCCAGCCCTAAGGGAATAACCGGAGTCAGTAAAAATATGAGAAAACCCATCAACCAATAAACAGGGCCGGCACCGCTGCCGCTGCCGAAGACCCAGATCGCCGGGATCAGGAACGGAGCAATAGTAAGATACTCGTAGAAAATGATGACGGCGAACTTTGAGCCCATGATTGTGCCCGGCTGCAAGGGCAAGGGAACCAGCAGAGATAGATCCCGGGAGAAGAAAAAGACAGAGAGAACCATCGTCAGACCGAAAAAGAGCACCAGCATGGACGAGATCATTAAGCCGGTTGCTAATACCACTTCAGGCTGACCCATCTCCGCTGTTACCTGGTAAGCTCCCTGGAGTAATTTCAGATAAAGGAAAAATACCGGCCCCAGGCTGAAAATAACCAGGGCGATGATCCCTATAGCCCCAAGGAACTTCTTCAGGTCATTTTTCATATACCAGCGTAAAGCTGAAAGCCCAAGATTGATCCGCAATTGGATTAAGGTTAATTTGAATATGTTCATCATTCAGTCAGCTCCAAAAAGATATTTTCGAGGCTTTCGCGGTTGGCGGCCGTTTCTTTTAGTTCATCCATTGTGCCGCAAGCAATCAACTTGCCTTTATGGATGATACCAATGCGGTCACAGAGTTTTTCTGCCACCTCAAGAATGTGCGTTGAAAAGAAAACCGTTTTACCGGCTTTACAGTGGTCACGCATGTAGTTTTTCAAGTTGTTTGATGATCTGGGGTCAAGGCCGACCATCGGTTCATCCAAAATAAAAACCTCTGGTTCATGCAGCATCGCCCCGACCAGGACGATTTTCTGACGCATGCCATGTGAATAAGACTGAATCAGATCACCGACAGCATCGCTTAGTGAGAAGAGATCCAACAGGTACTTAAGCCTCTCACGACGCAGATCAGCCGGAACAGAGTAGACATCTCCCATGAAGTTCAGGTACTCGATTCCGGTCAGTTTTTCGTAAACTTCCGGGCTGTCAGGGACAAAGCTGATCGATTGCTTTACTGTAAGCGGATCTTCAGCTATTGAGGATCCATTTATCTTAACCGTTCCGCTGTCCGGCTTGAGCAGACCCACCATCATCTTGATCGTCGTTGTTTTGCCGGCCCCATTTGGGCCCAGGAAACCAAAAATCTCACCATTATTAATAGTCAGGTTCAAATCGTCAACCGCTTTGACTGCTCCCTTGTTGTAGCTCTTTGACAGATTCTTAATTTCAATCATCGTTGCACCTCCAGAAAATATCTTGGTAGTTAATATAAAATCCAGGTCGCTAATAAGATTATCAGACCGATTACCGAAACTATAATATCAATAAGGACTACTCCCCGGCCCCGGTCTTTGCGCAGCATGGCCGCCACTGTCTTCTGAAATTTTTGGTAGTCCAGCAGCAATACTAGTGCTTTCACAGCGGTCAGGGAGAACAGGACGGTCAGGTATATCGAATTGGCAACATCTAAGGTGAAATGCAGATACCAGGTCAGGGCAATCAGACCAAGCCCCAGTAAGGCAATAACCACGATGTAGGGCGGTCGTCTCTCGCTATAGAATTTTTCTAAGAAGCTTTTTTCATCCCAGGGAAGCAGGTGCATGTAAAAAGGCTTTAAGAATGCAGCCAGTCCAAAGACGATGCCGAGCACTTTAAAATAGTTCATGTTAACCCTCCTTTAGTAGAGAAAAAAGCCGATCAGCAAGCAACCGACCCCTAATAACAACGCCGAAACATTGATTAAAGATAAAGTTTTCCGATCCTTTTCAAGGACCCTGACTACGAAAGCCCTGAACTGTTGATAGTTGAAGAGCACCTGTGACATTTTTACCAGGGTTAAGGTTATCACCAAGGTGATTACTATTGAATAAGGTATGCCAGCAGTAAAATGCATAAACCAGGTTAGCGCTACCAGGCCAAGGCCAAAAATGCTGACAAACCAGACCCAATGAGGCTGTTTTTCCGTATAAGCAGTATTTAACTCAAAAGCATTCCACTGTTTCGGAAAAAACTGAATTGCCGGTCGGGTCAGGATCAGGATTGCTCCAAAGATAAAAGATAAAATTTGAAAGTAGTTCATGATTAAGCCTCCTCACCGTGTTCTTTTTGTAAACCTTTCCTCAGGAATGACGAAAGTTTGAGTGTTTCCGCCTTCAGAGTCCTGCTGTCATCAGCCATAAATTCCTTGTAGTCAGGATAGATGTCAGTAAAACGCATCAGCGTAAACTTCAAAATGCGGACAACAAAATCACTGTCAAAATCAGCCCTAATTTCGCCCGCCTGCATCGCCGAATCAACCATCTGCTTTACGTAATCCTCGAAAGCTCTGGTTAAATCGCCAAACAGTCTTTCTTTAAGGGGGCCTTCGTCCATATTTTGCAAGCGGATGCTTAACTGGTGCGGGCGGTAGTGCTCTGTGGCAAAGTCTACTGAGGCCAGCATTTGAAACTCAAGATTCTCGAAAAAGTTCATTTCCGACACTGGCTTTACAGCTTTTGAAAGGGCTTGATTAAGGAAACGTTCTTTTACTTCCATCACATGATTAATCAGGTAAACATAGAGATCTTCCTTGCTGGCGAAATAGTAGTACATGCTACCCTTAGAGATCCCAGCCCTGGCAATAATATTATTCAAGGAAGCCGCTTCATAATCTTTTTCCGCGAACTCATCCAGAGCCGCTTCAATTACCCGGCTTTGTTCTGCCGGCTTAAGATTGAGAAAACCCTGTTTAACCATTAATACACGCCTCCTTAGACCGGGCGGTCTAGACCACCCGGTCTAAGGATAACATCGTTTATACAAAAAAGCAATAGTTTTTATAAAATAATTTGCATCGGTGGCTTGAGGTTTTATAGTTTAATTAAAAAGCTGTAACGCCTTAGGGATGAAGCGATACGGTGCCGCTCCCCCGCCAATCTGGCTCACTGTGCCTGCCAGGTAAAGCTCGTTGGTGGGGCAATAAAACAGCCATGAGCCGATCGCCCCGGTGTGACCAATTACTGCCGGAACAGCTCTAAAGGGTGTTACAAAACGCGGCATTTCAAAACGCATCACTCCAAGCCCATACTCAGTAGGCCAACCTGGCGCAACCGGACTGATCATAAAACCAAAACGATTCCAGCCGCTGCGCATCTGTTCCAGTGTCTCCGGATCGGTAAAAATACTGCCGCTCAGTAACGCCCTTAGAAAAACGATTAAATCTTGAGTAGTACTGAAAGGATCGCCAAAAGATTTCATAGCTAAAGGAATGTTAAGGGCAGACTGACCATTCCAGACAGGTAGCGGCTGCGGGGTAACCGGATCAAGTGGCGTGCCCCCCGGATGATAAGTCCTGTTCAGCTTGAGTGGTTTGTAAAACATTTCCCTGAATACAGTGTCTATTTCATTCCCGGTGACTGCTTCAATAATGGCAATTAACAGCTGATAGTTCGTGTCAGAGTAGCGGGCTTTTTTGATCTCCTGATCCAGAGGTTGTGGTTCAAACAACGGACTTCTTGCATCCTTGACGATCTGCAAAGCATCGCTGATTGACCAGGCGCGATCTCCACCCTCCAGAATCAGATCAAAAAGGCTCTTTCCGCCTTTTGGTTTTATTTCAATATAATCCGGCAAGCCGGAAGTATGGCTCAGAAGGTGACGGACAGTAATTTGATCGCTAAAGTCGATACCATCTTTCGTGCGGTGTATCCCATCCACCAGTTCGGCTGCTAAGTATTCTTTTATTGGATGATCAATAACGATCAGCTTTTGCTCCTGCAGCTTCAAGATGGCCGCCGCAATAAATAACTTGGTAATACTGGCAATCCAAAAAGGCGTACCGGCATCTATCTTTAACGAACCAGGTTCAGCGTCACCGGCACTGCCAAACCACTTGAAAGAGCCATCTCCGCTTTCTACTGCAGCAAAAGCTACATTAACCCCTTTTGTTCCTGCTAAGGAACGAAGCAGATCATTCAACTTATTTTTAAGTTCCTCTTGCCGGTTAATATCGATCACCATAAACCCTCCTTCAATTGTTATTCACTATTTCTAATGGTTGGTTATTGCTTTTTGTCTGCTGAAATGGCCGATCAGCGCGCCCAAAATAGTAACGGCAACCCAGCCGAAGCCTGCTGCAGCTCCAGGGATTAGGTTCCTGATTGTAAGCAGGGCTTGACCATTGCCGGTCAACAGAGCATAACCGCAGATTCCTTCAAAAATCCCCCAGCCGAAAGCAGCGAGCAAAGCACCTGAACGGGCTCCTTTTAAAGCGGGCGCAATAACAATAAATAGAACCAGGACAATAGCCGGGGGGTAAATCATATCAAGGATTGGCGCGGTGAGCCTGATTATTTCAGATAAACCGACAAGGCTGACCAGTCCGCTTAAAAATAAAACTACTGCCGCGCAAATAACATAAGGCCATTTACCACCCGAAGCTTCCTCGAAATAGGCAGCAGTCCCACCCCCGAGTCCCACCGCCGAAGTTAATGCGGCAAAGAGCAGGGCTACATTAAAGATTACTCCACCTATCGGGCCCCAGAGCTCAAGTATTATGGTTGCATACAAACGGGCATAGGAAATATCAGCAAAGAGCTCTCCCGTAGAAGCCCCCACCAGCATCTGTGTAAAATGACTGGTCGCCAGCAGCAGGAAGCCGATTCCCGCGGTGAAAATCAGGTAACGATTAAGCAGCTTGCCTTTTAGGCCGTGCTCATCTCTCAGGCTGGCAATAACCAGGGTAGCAAACATCAGTGCCGCTGGTAAATCCATAGTCTGATAACCGTTAAGGAAACCGTAAGTGAAAGGATTATCCGGGTAAAACGGCGGCACCCGGTCAGCTAAAGGAGAAATTAAGCTGCGGATTACTACAGCCGTAATCGTTATAACCAGTACCGGCAGCAAATATTTTGCGATCTTGTCAATAACCTGGCTCCGGCGATAGAGAAACCAGAATACCAGGCCATAATATAGTGCCGTAAAGATAAACATAGCCGCAAAAGGAGACTGTTCATAACCCAGTATCTGACAGATAGCATCCCATGAAGCCGCGCTCATCCGGGGAATAGCAAAGAGCGGGCCAAGCACCAGCACCGTTAAGCCACCAAAGATCTGGGCAAATATTCTGTTTACTGAAATCCTGGCCAGGTTAAACAGGGTTCCCTCTTTTGATACGGCCAGGTAAGCAAGCCAGGGGAAAATAATGGCCGTGATAAAAATGCCCAGATAAGCTGTTATCACTGCGTTGCCGCTTTGCTGCCCCCAGGTGACCGGCCACAACATACAGGAGCCGCCAAAATGCATGGCAAAGACCGAACCACCGATTGCTGCAATTAATAAAGGCTTTAGTTGATTATTCATTGCCTGGTCCTTTCGATATTAGCTGTTATAATGACGGTTAAGTTTATGATTGAGGTGTGCAGATATACCAGGCTGCTCTTCTATCAACATCGACTACCCTAACATCGGAAAAGCAGCTTTTCATTTCGGTAACACAATCCTTCATCTCCGGTTCGGCATTCCTGATAAAGTGAAAGTAGTCGCCGCCTTCCAGCCATTCAATAAAAGAGGTCAGTGGCGAACGCCTCTCGTTGTAATCATAAATTACAACATTATGCCTTGCAACACGGCTCATCTCAGCATACATCAGTCTTCTTTCCCCAACCTTTAAACCATGCGCTACATACGAAGCAATTGCTACATCGAAATTTTTATCTGTAAAAGGCAGACCTTCAAGAACATTGGCCTGCATGAAACTGATTTTACTATTTTCCGGTTTGCCTCTGGCTATCTCCAGCATCTTTCCGGCAGGATCAATACCGGTTACAGCTAGCCCTTTCTCGCTAAGAACTGAACATAAAGCGCCTGTTCCGCAGCCAACATCAATAATGGAGTCATAAGCTGTTAAGTCAAGCTCACCAGAGATACCATCAATTACTTCAGCAAACCGTTTTTTCTGGATTTTATAAAACAAGCCATAAACCGGTGCTATTGAATTAAATAAGGCAGTACCTCTCTTTTTACCCAAACCCAAGCACCTCTAATTTATTAATTCATTATTTGTTGCAAGCAACCCTGCGGGGAGGCTGTTGTTGATTGATTTAATCATCCGGTTTTATAATGCCAAAGATGCAATGATTGTCAAACCAACCATAATAACATTACTGATGCTGTGCATCATCATTGGATAATAAACACTTCCGGTTTTTTCATAGCAATCGCCATAAAAGATCCCCAAGGCGGTTGCCAGAATAACCTGATAAAGACTATAGCTTAAGACCAATGGCGTAAATGAAAAACCGACGTGCGCTAAACCAAATATTAGTGCAGCAATCAAGTTAGCATAGCTGATCTTCTTTCTTAGAAATCTTCCCTTAAGTACAATTGCCAGCATCGTAATGGCAAAAGCCCTAAAAATAAGCTCTTCCGAAGGACCGGATAAAAAGAGCTGAAACCCCATCTGCCCTATAATATTGACCATCGTTAACGGATATTGAAATGGCTGAAATGAACCGGCCATAACAGCAATGAGATGATTGACCAGAGAACCGGCTAAAAAAATGATTGAGAATACTAAAAGATATTTTCTGCCAACCTTTTTATTCCCCCAGCTAAAACCAAAATCAAGTGCTTTAATTCTACTGATGACAATAATCAAAAAAATAAAAATAAGAGCCTGAACAATATGGTGCACAGAAAACCAGGCATATGATCCATCGGGGTCTATCACACTATAATTGAACAGGTCGGCAAATGCACCTGCTATTCTGGGGACGCCAAGCAGAATGATTGCCAGAAGTAAGACCCAAAGGCTTTTCACAAGTATTTTGATCAAAGGCCACTCTCCTTTTGGTCAGTTGCGATCAAAGAAAAACTTAAATTTGATGTTCGGCAGGATCACCTTTTACTAATTTTTATTTCATTCGATCTGCTAACAGTTTTCCGCCTACTCCCACCTCATCAGGTTTTGTGCTGCACAGATAGACAACAAAAGCTGAATGATCAATTCCGGTAGCCTTGCCGGCTGCCTCTGTAAAATCTTTGATTAACTCTTTCTTCTTTTCCACTGCTAACTCCGGTCCATAAAAGAAAATTGTTGGCATTAATAATTTCCTCACTTTATATAATAATAGGGCAACAAAAAAATAGGGTTTCGCATAAAAATGCAATTCCCATCAGTGGCTACTAAGGTCCCTCATTTAGCATTAAAATTCACTTCAGCAGTTTATACTTTTTCAAATGTCTTGTTACCACATCGTGGGCATGGCGGCAATGCATCGTCATCATTTTCAAGGTGTAATACATTACCGCAGTTGGTGCATTTATAATCCCCTTTGCCTGGCTTTTCTCCAGTATTCAGCATAACTGATCACTCCTTTCCTGCCTTAATATATTTGACAGTGTTTTGCCGGATCCTTTTATTCCTTATTTGCAAATCATGAACCAGTCTTTGGATTGTCTACCCGGGTGAACCATTTCCGGTAATAAGAGCCTGCATGGAAACTTTTTTCTGTCCCTTACAAATCCACTGGCTGCCGACCTCGCTGAATCCGAGCCGGGCATGAAAAGCAGCTGAGATTTCATTAGGCGGGACCGCGTTTATTTCACAGGTAATGCACGGAATTTCCTCCTGTTCGGCATATAAGAAGAGATCCCTGTATAACTTAGTGCCAATGCCGCAATCTTGGAATTCACCTGCCACGACAACACGATCAATGTACAAAAAGCTTTCATAGCGGGAGGCAAACCATCCGTAGTTATCATTATGGTAAGGTACCCCATTTTTCATCGCCAGCAGAAATCCAACAACCTGACCGTCAGATACAGCAACCCGAAAATAGGCAGCCATTGAAGCAATAAGGCTGAGCCTTTCTAAGTCCATCGGGCTGGTGAACTCTGCTGCAATATCATTTAGCTTGACTATTGACTGGTAATCCTCTTCATTAGCATCGCGGATCGCTATCTCTTTCAACCCAATCAACTCCTCTCGCCGGTAAAAAGCTTCACCCCAAAATATATCAACAATAAACCTACGGCGGCGTTCATAACCTGAATCACTGGAGCAGATAAAAATCTGCCCGAGGTTGTCCCGATCAGCGCAATTAGAGTGAGGAAAAAGAGTGTAGCCAAAACGGCGCCAAAACCAAAAGTGTAGGCTTCTTTTCCTTCCATATTGCCTTCAGCTAACTTAGCGGAAAAAATTCCAGCCCAAAAAATAATGGTCAACGGGTTTGAAGCAGTGATCAGCACCGCCCGCTGAAACACGCTAACAGCTTCTACCCCCTGGGCCAGGTTAAGACCAGGAATAAATGACAAGCCAAACACACCCAAAAAAGTACTGATTCCGAAAGCAATCAGGATGAAGGCCCCAAATACTTTTAAAATAAGAGCGGCCTTTTTCCTTTGGATGATCGCACCGATGCCAATTACCGCTGCAACGATGAAAATAGAATCAACCAGTGCGGCACCGAACACACCGGTTAAAGCCTTTAAAAAACTGCTCATCAGGGCAGTTTGGAAAATGAATAGAGCAACCGGACCAACTGCAAGCTGCAGCAGCATCCCAAAACGAAATCCTTTAACCAGCAATAGCAGCACACCTCCGGAATCGCCTATGGCCAGTTTTTCAGTTTATTGAGGAAACTTGCAGCGTGGGTTAATATAGCGGCCCTTTGTCTGCGTCTGCTTGCCATACTGAATCGCTTCTTCAGGGCAGCGGTTAATACAGGCAAAACACTGGACACAATTATTGCCCCATACCGGTTTACTATCCACCGTTATATTACATGTATTGCAAACTTCCGCACACAGCCCACAGGCGGTGCAGTCGTCAGTCGCGTGGAATTTCTTTGTATCCATGGCATATTTTTTGAAAAAGTAGTTGGTAATATAGGATTTTTTAAAGGGTTGGCTGCCAATGATCGTTTCAAAGTGATTATCCTTTTTTAACTTTATGGCTGAACCTATTTCAGCCAGCCGGTCTTCAGCGGCATTTAACTTCTTTTCTACTTTTTCCTCAGAATCAAGATTATAGCCGCTAACCATGTAATTATTCGGCATTACCAGGGAAAAGCCACTATTTAGCTTTAAACCTTTACGCCGTAGAGTTCTTTTAAGGATTCGGGTAGTGAAGCCTTCCTCATCACCACAGGTCGCTACAGAAAAAATATAGTTATGGTGATAATTATTAAGCTTAATTGCTTTGATGAAGTCCAGAACCATGTATGGCGGCTGCCAGGCATAAACGGGATAGACAAAACCTACTTTTTCATCCGCGGAAAGATTATAGTTTAGTGATCTCCCACTGTGCAATTCAGCTGCTATTGAAATCAGTGGCTCGTCAAGGGCATCACTTAACCGCTGGGCGGCATAAAGCGAATTGCCTGTTCCCGTAAAATAGAAGATCATATTCATACCTCTTTTCATCAATATTTATTGCCGATATTCAATCCGGTGATCGCCGGTTAACAAAATTTAAGTTTATTATGACATATCATTGTATCGGTAGCGATAAAAACATATAATATTTCCATTCTGGCAATATTATAAAAACCACTAACCGCAATAATAACGAGGAGTGAAGAGATGCATTGCGATTACCTGATCAAGAACGGTAAAATTGTCGACGGGTCAGGCCGCCCGGCTTTTGAGGGCTCACTGGCTATCACCGCTGGAAGAATCACTGCCCTTCTCCACAACCAGGACGACATCTCCGCTTTAGAAAAAAACAGCATAAAGGTGATTGATGCCGCGGGTTTGGTAGTAAGTCCGGGATTTATTGATATGCACTCTCACGCCGACTGGGTATTGCCCTTGTCTGATCACTCTTCAACTCTGGCACCCCTGCTCGAACAGGGAATAACGACTGTAGTTGGCGGAAACTGCGGGTACTCAACAGCCCCCCTGGCGCCCCGCTCACCCTATCTCGACCTGGTAGCCTCCGAATCAGAATTCCTGGCAGATAAACCCCTTAATTTTGAGTGGTCAACAATGGCTTCCTTTTTCGAGCACCTGGAGCAACAGGGTTTAGCCCTCAACCTGGCCATGCTGGCCGGACACGGCAACTTAAGACTATCCATGTTTGGGCAGCCGGATGCCTGCCCCGGGGAGCAGGGTTTTACTGAAATGGTCTGGTCTGCTGGAGAAGCTTTAAAAGAAGGGGCTTGCGGGATTTCTCTCGGCCTCGGTTATTCGCCGGGCATTTTTTCAGATATCAGCGAGCTGGAAAAATTTGCAGTTTGTGCCCGCGAACATGATCGGTTGCTCACTGTACACCTTAAAGCTTACACCAAACTTTCCGGCGCTTTCCCCTTGAAACTGCTGGGAAACCGCCCGCACAACATCAGGGCTTTGGAAGAGATGATTGATTTGGCCCGCCGCACCGGAGTGAAAATGCAGATCTCTCATCTGCTCTTTGTCGGCCGCAGCACCTGGCCGCTTGCTGATCACTGCCTGGAGTTGATCGAAAACGCTGTCGCAGAAGGGGTCGATTTGGCCTTTGACAGCTTTCCCTACAGTTGTGGTAACACTACCATCTATATTGCCTACCCGACCTGGTTCCGCGATAACATTGAGAAAAATTTTCAAAGCAAAACAGCCAGGCTGCGGGTTAAATTTGAAATTGGCCTGATATCCAGTCAACTTGGTTTCGGTTTGGAGGATATCCAAATCCTGTGGGGCGGCACTCCGGAGCTCGATCAATATAACGGCCTCTTCTTTGATGAAATTGCCAGGCAGATGGGAACTTCAATAATTGAAGCTTATCTGCAGGTCAGTGAAAAAAGCAAGGGCAAAACCCTCTGCCTGTTGCACAAGTATAACGGTGAAGAAAGCAACATGTCAGTCCTGGACCGCGTAGTCTGCCACCCCCTGAATATGGTGGAAACAGATACAATTCTGACCACTCGTGGGCTGCAGAACCCTTCCTCTTTCGGCACCTTCCCACGGGTGATCCAGCGATACTGCAAAGAAATGAGCCGCTTAAGCTTAGAAGAGGCAATCGCCAAGATGACCGCGAAACCGGCCGGACGTTTCGGGTTAAACGATCGGGGGCTGATCGCTGAAGGCAACTGGGCCGATCTAACAATATTTGATTACGAAGAAATAGCCGATAATACCACCCTGCGCGAGCTTGAAAATCGCCCCTCGGGGATCAAACATGTGCTGCTCAACGGGGCCGAAGTTGTTCGAAATGGCATACTGGTGGAAGGGGTTAAAGCCGGACAGGCTTTAAGGGCTATGTAACCGACATAAAGTCTGACAATGTTAGAATTATATAAAAAATTCTTCTTGACTTAGATCAACGATAATGATATATAAAGGTTAGAAAGTGCCTATAATTAAATAGTAGCTCGACCGACAAGGGCAAACCGCTCGAAAGGGTGGGACGCAAAGCCATGGGTCTAAGGTCAGAAATGACTATGATTGCCAGGTTGCCGAAGCGGGTTTTATTTTTTGCCCGGCTTGTCGGTCTCTCTAGGAGGGACCACTATGAAAGGCCGCGTACTGATAGTGCTGCTACCGGTAGTACTGCTGTTGATGTACCCGATAATTAAACCACTGCATGCCAGTACCCCTCTGCAGGATAACATTACTCTGCTCAGCAGTGTCATCGAAAGCGATGACATCATTGTTCGCGTTTCGAAGGACTATCACTCAATGATTACAGAAGAATCGGGAAATGTTATTTTCGATTTGGATCGCATCATGGGTGGAAGTGAGGGAAAAGCATTTAATGTAAATGCCCGTTTTGTAGTCGGTAGCATTGATAATCCTGTTTTTACCGTTACCAATAATTCAGATCAAAGTATTGTGATCAACGTTGAGGGTTTAGATAATCCAGGAACCATTGTATTAAAGTCAACCGGAAGTTCTACCATCGCTCCCGGGGAAACAGCAGATTATTACTTAGAAGTAAATACACAAAATGCCACTTTAGGCCAAATTACAGCTAAGTTGCAGATCAGATAAACCTAAGAAAATAATATCAAGCATTCCCGGCCCGGACGATTTTTTCTTT
>CAYTER010000047.1:0-15757 GCA_964436815.1 uncultured Syntrophomonadaceae bacterium | reverse complement strand
ATTTTTCTTCGCATTACTTATAATATCATTACCGGTTATTTTGATTGCCGGAGCATCAAGCCTTTATCCTTCAATGAGCTCCGGATGGCGAATTGCTATTTTTCAGATTGTTTCAGGCCTTACCACTACCGGCTTTTCCACTGTATCATTTAATGCCTGGCATCATGGAATGCTTTTCATCATAATAATATTAATGTTGATTGGCGGCGGTTCAGGTTCCACTGCCGGTGGTATTAAATATACGAGGGTTTATATAATCTATAAATCAGTTGCTTACTTCATAAAAACACGCTTCAGGCCGGAGAAAACCGTCAACGAAGACTATGTCATAAAATCCAACGGCAAGACATACTTGACCTCAAAATATATGCTGGAGATTTGCTTATTTGCAATCATCTATCTGACTATCTTTGGTTTTGGATCGCTAATATTAATGTTTACCGGCATACCAATCAACGAAGCCTTATTCGAGTTTGCTTCCGCGCTTGGAACCGTAGGGCTATCAATTGGTGTGACAAGCGTTGATTCTGGCAATTTAATCTTGATCACACAGATCATCGGCATGATTCTAGGCCGTCTAGAAATCTTTATTGTTTTTATCGCTCTTGTTGCACTTGCAAAAAAGCTGTTCCTGAAAACTGCTTGTTAATGTTTAGAAATTTGAAATCTTGAAATACTTATCAAGTTTGTGAGCAATCTTAGGCAGTGAAAAAATGATCAGGTGATCTCCGGGCAGCAGGCTTGTTTCCCCTCCGGGGATAATGACCTCTTCTCCGCGGACTATAGAGCCGATTATCATACCCCGCGATAAGTGCAGCTCCTTAATTTTCCGGTTTGCCACTCCAGCTTTTGCGGGCAGAACCATTTCATAAACTTCAGCTTTTTCTCCCTGGACGATTGACAGGGCAACAACTTCCTCCTGCCTGGTTAACCTTAAGATATGGGCGACAGCCAACATCCGGGGATTAATTAAGCTGTGGATACCCAGGGCATTATAAACCGCCACATATTGCGGTTTTTTAACTTCGCTGATTATCTTCTTAACCCCAAAGCGCTGAGCCAGCAGGACGGATACAATATTGTTGCGGTCGTCCCCGGTTAAAGCAATCACCGCGTCTGTGCCACTGATATCTTCCTCTTTCAGCATGGCGTATTCAGTAGCATCACCCTCCAGAACCAGGGTGTTTTTCAGCTCCCTGCTCAGCTCTTCGCAACGTTTTAGATCTTTTTCAATCAATTTGACCTTAAATGGTTGGCGGCTGGCTTCAAGTAATAGCGCCAACTGCCGGCCAACCAGCCCGCCACCGAATATGGTAACCTCTTTGATTAAGGTTTCTTCATGATGCAGAAGCATACTGCTGTCTTTTAACGCTTTACTCGTACCAAGCAGATAGACTTTGCTGCCCGGTTCAATGATATCGTTACCATCAGGAATAATAAACTTACCGCCTGGTTTACTGATGCCAACAATAATACTCTCAGGATTAAGCGGCAGTTGATGTAAAGGCACACCGGTTATTTCAGCTTCTTCACCAACGGTTACCGCCAGCATCAGCACTTTGCCCTGGGCAAAATATTCAATTTCGCTGGCATCAGGGAAATGAAGCATCTTTGAAATCTCATTGGCGGCCACCTGCTCGGGATTGATTACACAGCTAATACCAAGCTTCCTGGGATTTAAACCAAAATTTTCATCAATATGTTCAGGGTTGCGAATACGACAAACAATCTGAGGCACTTCGTATTGCGCCGCTAAAATACAGGCGATAATATTTACTTCATCCAGGTCGGTAACTGCGATCAACATGTCTGCATTTTTTACTCCCGCCAACTCTAAAGCGGCGGCGCTGGCCCCATTTGTTTCAATAACCATCACATCAAGCGACTCTTTAAAACGCCTGGCCTTTTCTTCGCTCTTTTCGATCACAACAACATCCTGATGATGGTGTTCAGAAAGATGATAGGCCAGCTGGTAACCGACACCACCCCCGCCGACAATGATGATATGCATCTTTTCGCCACCCTTTAGATACTGTTATATTTTAAACCCACTCAAGCTTCTGCAAACTCTTATTTTCACCGATGGCAACAATGATATCACCGGCTTCCACCACATCATCCGCTACCGGTGAAATATTTGTGGAACCGCCATTATTTCGCCGCAGGGCGATAACACTGATCCCGTAACGCGCCCGCAGGTTGAGAGCCAGCATGGTTTTGCCGACCATTTCAGCCGGCGCCTGGACTTCCACCACACTGTAATCGTCAGAGAGCTCGATCATATCGATAATTGTCGGGGCAATCAGGCTGCGGGCAATTTTGTAACCCATATCGCGCTCAGGATAGATTACCCGGTTAACACCGATTTTTTCAAGCACTTTACCGTGTAGATCAGTCTGAGCCTTGGCTACAATATACTTTGCCTCTTTTTCAATTAAAAGGATCGCAGCCATAATACTGGCCTGCACATCGAAACCGATGGCCAGTACAACAGCGTCAAAATCCCTCACGCCAAGCGCTTTAACACAACTTTCCGACGTAATATCTGCAGAAGCAGCATCGGTTACTTCCGCGCTGATCTGCTGAACCAGGGCTTCATCTTTATCGATGACCATTACATCGTGACCTTCGCTGTACAGGGTTCGGGCTACACTTTTTCCGAAGCGGCCTGCCCCGATCACTAAAAACGATTTCTTCAACACCAAGACCTCCAAAGACTAAAAATATTTGATTAACCGATTAGGATTTGTTCTTCAGGATAATGTAAAACATCAACCTGTTTGCGCTTAGCCAGGGCGAGTAACAAGGTCAGGGGGCCAATCCGGCCACCGAACATGGTTAGAATGAGGGCAACTTTACTGGGGTTGGTAAGATCAGGGGTAATGCCCCGACTTAAACCGACAGTGCCAAAAGCGGAGAAAGCCTCAAACAGTAAGGCGCTGAATTCATGATCTTCAAAAATAGCCATGATAAAGGTAGCTATAAAAATCAGACCGACCGCTGCGCTCATGATCGATACAGCTTTCATGATCTGGTTCAATGAAAACACCCGGGAGAAAACCACCGGTTCCTGACGGCCACGAATCATATTGACAAAAGTGAAAAATACGATGCCAAAGGTAGTTGTTTTAACCCCGCCGCCGGTGGAGGTCGGAGAAGCCCCGATAAACATAAAAGCCATGAGAATCAGCACCGTAGGATAAGTGAGTGTTGCTGTATTTAAAACATTAAAACCGGCGGTACGGGGAGTAGCTGCCGTAAAAAGAGCGGTAAAGATTTTGCCGCCAGTTGAGAGAGAACCCATGGTATTCGGGTTGTTATGTTCTAATATTAAAATAATAATAGTACCACTGACCAACAGAACCGCAGTAATGATTAAAACCAGGTGACTGTGCAGCGATATTCTTTCATGATGCCTGAAATGACGCGCCAGCTCAAGGATGACAGTAAATCCGAGCCCGCCGATGATGAAGAGGGCCATAATTGTTCCGTTTACCAGGTAGTCAGTAGGAAAAAGTGACAGGCTGTTAAAGTCACCCATGAGATCAAAACCGGCATTGCCAAAAGCTGATATGGAGTGAAAGAGGGCAACGAACAGACCACGACCAAAACCAAGCTGAGGGATAAAGCGAAAGCACATAGTGATCGTGCCCAGCAGGATGAAAGCAACTGCCATCTTGACTACGGTCAGGACAAGTCTAACCAGTCCAGCTACCGAATCCTGGTTCAGTGCTTCTTTAACCAGCAGGCGATCCCGTAAAGATATTTTTCGGCCCAGGAAAACAAAAATCAGGGTAGCCATGGTCATAAAACCGAGCGAACCGCAGAAAATCAAAATCATGATTACTGCCTGGCCAAGAGGGGTATAAAAAGTACCGGTATCGACCACCACCAGACCGGTAACACAAACCGCCGAGGCCGCTGTATACAAGGCATCGATATAAGCAATTTCATTGCCTACTGTCATTGGGGGTAACGTGAGCAGTAAAGAACCGCTTAAAATAAAACCCATAAACCCCAGGGCCATCACCCGGGCCGGATTTAGAGGTTTTGGCCTGCCTGCCAAGATAGTTCATCTCCAAAACATAAGATAAGGCTCTGCTGACAGAGCCTTCTGTTATGTGTCTTATCCTACGCTACATAATAATAATTTGCAACCTTTTTTTAAATACATTTTAGTGTTAATTCTAGTTACCTATAAGTTAATGATTCTCTTTCAACTAATCTCGATGAGAGCCTTTTGAAAAACTGTATTGCGGGAAAAAGATAAATGAAACAAGGATCAGCGCTTTGCGCCAATTTTGTCTGGCCATGGCAATCACTCTTGTCATTAAATTCATTATTAACCAGGTTAAGCTGATACCTGGCTAAGGATTAGGCTCCCATTGCTTTCAGCGCTTCATAGACCAGAAAAGCCGGCCAGACCAACGCTTTCAGGAAACCGAGCACTCCCATCCAAAATGTAGTTGCCTGGCTGATAAAATAGATCGCCGCTCCGATGAAACCAAGCCCGTAAACTGCACTGCCGCTGTGCGAATCCTTAGCCATCATTATTACCCCCTGTCAAAAAAATAAGTGCTGATTATACAAAGGCTCGATAACTCAGCCTGCAAAATACTTTGCCATATTGGCGACACACTGCCTGGTAGCCTCTTCACGTTTTGAATCAGCCCAGGGCACAATATCGGAACCGACAACTTTAGCGCCCCTTTCTTCGCATTCCTGTTTCATAATCTTGATCGAACCGGTTCCACCCAGCCAGAGAGCCGGCAGCTGTTTGGTAACAAAGAGGGCTACCTTTTTATTTTTTAGATCCGGCAATTCAGCCAGGTATGCTTTCATTACCGGGTTAAGGGAAAAAGCCTGCACCGGAGAGCCGATAATCAGGGCTTCGTAGCCTTCAACGGCGGGAATCTCTGTCAGCTTAAATTTTCCGGGCTGAGCCGGTTTATCACCGCTGATCCCGATCTGTTCTAGCGTTACAGCATGTCCGTCTTCCATCAGCTTGCTTTTAATCTTTTCGGCAACACTCAAAGTATTGCCTGATTGCGAATAGATAACCATACCGATGTTCATAAGCCAACCTCCAATGGTTACAACTACGGTTGATAAAACCCATCTTCATTATAGCAACTATTTGAGAAAGTGGATAAAGAACTTAATAAATAATAAATTAGGCTGAATCGGTCAGTTTTCTACTACGGCAGCATTTTGCGGGATTTGATTTCACCTAAATCAATATGATGGGCATAGAAAGCAGCATTGATGGTTGACAGCTCTTTCAGCTGGCCGGGAGAAAGGCGCAATAGGTTAACCTGCCTGAGCGAAGACTGAATCAGGCGATGGGTCAGAGCCAGGGTGCCGGGAGAAATTTTTATGACATCATTTCCGCTGCAGCTGCTGCAGAGCAGCCCGCCCTGACGAGGGCTGAATGAAGTCGGTCCGGTTGAACCGCAGCTGACACAACAATGCAAGTGCGGATGGTAACCGGCAGCATCGGCCAGTTTCAGTTCATAAGCCCGGCAGAGCAGATTAGCGTCTGTGCCTTCCTCCAGGGTTCTCCACCCTTCGAGCAGCAAACTGCATATTTCAATGCAGTTTTCACAACCGCTGATCAGCTTATCGGTCAGTTCATTAAGATAAAGACCATAAGGATAGAGATCGGGATCTTCGCGAAATCGGTTGAAGCGCTCAATCGGGTCCTGCCCGGTTATAATCGGCCAGGTTTTACCCCGGTGGAAATTATAGTTGCCATAAGTAAAGAGATCGATGCCGGCAGCCAGTTTGCTCTTAGTTTTACGGGCGCCCTTGGCAAGGGCTTCAAACTTACCTTCTTCAAAGGTGAGCAGGGTTACCAGGCGGTCGGCCTCACCGAGATTGCGGGTGCGCAGGACCAGCCCTTTGGCTTTAAAAGATCTTTCGGTCATTTCTACCCCTCACCCCAACCCTCTCCCTCAAGGGGAGAGGGAGTTATATCGCCCCTGGCCAGCAGCCGGTTGCAACAACCCTTATTCCCATAAGGAGGGAGTTTTTAGCGGTAACCGAGGCGGCGCAGTTCTTCTTCCCGGTTGCGCCAGTCGCGCTTGACCTTGACCCGCAGATCAAGAAAAACCTGCTCCCCGAATAAACCCTCTAGTTCATGCCTGGCTTTTATGCCAATTTCCTTTAAAAGTGATCCGCCTTTGCCGACAATGATGCCAACCTGCGATTTGCGCTCAACAAATATTTCAGCGCGGATATCGAGGATATCCTTGTTTTCGCGCATCTTTAGCTCTTCAACCACAACAGCGATCGAGAAGGGGATCTCCTGCCTGGTCATTAAAATGACTTTCTCACGGATAATTTCGGCCACGATAAAGCGTTCCGGTTGATCGGTGACCATTTCCGGCGGATAGTATTGCGGGCCTTCCGGCATCAGCCTGATCGCTGCTTCCAAAAAAGGTTCGAGGTTTTCATTCTTTAAAGCTGAGAGGGCAAACGAAGCCCTGAACCGGCAAAGTTCCTGGTATAGCTCACTGTTCCGGTCCAGCTCAGCGGGAGCAACCAGATCACTTTTGTTGAGCACTAAAAAGAGCGGGCAACCGGCAGCATTAAGCAGCTCGGCAATATAGCGATCTCCCTGCCCCGGGCGTTCATTAGCTTCGACAATAAAAGCTACCAGGTCGACTTCCTGCAGGGTGGATCTGGCCATCTTAACCATTTCGGAACCGAGCAGGTGCTTTGGCTTATGCAGACCGGGAGTGTCGATAAAGATGATCTGCGCATCAGGCCTGGTCAGGACAGCGCGAATCTGGTTCCTGGTGGTTTGCGGTCGATCGGAAATAATCGCCACTTTCTCCCCCAGCAGGGCATTCAGCAGGGTTGATTTACCGACATTGGGTCTGCCGATCAGGGCCACGAAACCGGAACGGTGCATATTGTCTCCTTTGGGAGTTAAGAGTCTTTACGTGGGATAACTGTTTTCAGATCAAGGACCGGGGTGCCGTTGATTAAATCAAGTCCCCTGACGGTCAATACATTTTTATCAATCGCCACCAGTTCCACGGTTGAATGAGCCAGGGCATTTGGGCGGAGCGGGGCCCGGCAGGCAAAAACCCCGTACATTTCATTACCGCGGCCGCTCCTCTTCTCTTTCAGTTTATAGCCTTTAGCCTGATGCAGGTGGGAAATAACGATCACTTCTTTTTCCTCATCAAGGCGATAGAGCCCTTCCTCATATTCAGGGTCAACAACGACTTTTGACAGCAGATCCTTGTACTGATCAGGTATTTTCTGCGGTTCGGGATAGTCACTAACCACATAACCGATCGGGTTAGCGGTTACCGGCAGGCGCCAGAGATCCTCGCTTTGCAGCAGTTGATCATTGACCGGATTTGCCGCCCAATCTGCCGCTCCAAAAGGTTTGGCCAGCAGTTCTAAAAGCGGCAGCTTGATTTGCTCCCCGGAAAGATTACCCATGATCACATCGATGTTGCCGGCCAGTTCCCATAGCACCTGGCGGCAGGCTCCGCAGGGACTGGCCGGGGGGTTGCTATCGGTGGCAACAGCTATTTTGGAAAATTTACGATGCCCGGAGTGAACTGCATTCCAAATGGCCACCCGCTCGGCGCAGACTGTCAGCCCGTACGAGGCATTTTCAATATTACCGCCGGTGACAATCCGGTTATCGTCAGTAAGCAGCGCTGCCCCGACCAGAAAACCCGAATAGGGGGCATAAGCCCTCGTTCTGGCAGCCCGGGCCGCCCTGAGCAGTGTCTGATCTTTCATTTGAACACCCCACTAATATTTTTGTTTAGAGTTTTGCTGATAGGAGATAAGTGGTAACCAACTGCCAGAGCGGCGGACCGAAGATGACCAGCCCGACGATAACGGCAAACATAGCCGTCAGCAATACCGCCCCGGCTGCAACATCCTTGGCAATCCGCGCCAGATGGTTGCGCTCCCTGGTATAAAGATCGATTGTTTTCTCCAGCGCCGTGTTAAAAGCTTCAGCCACCAGGACAAGGAGCACCGCTGCCAGTAAAAAGAGCAGCTCACCTTTTGAAACTTTTAACAAAAAACCGGCAACCAGCACTATAAATCCGATTACAGCATGGATAATCATATTACGTTGGGTTGCAAAGCAGTATTTAAGGCCGTAAAAGGCGTTCTTTAAACTGAGCCAAACCCTGTTCATCGGTCACGCCCCTCTGCTTCGGGTTTAATCTCTTCTAAATAGTGAGCTTCCCTGGCACGCATCTGCTCTGCTTCGTCAGCATCGAGATGATCGAAACCGAGCAGGTGAAGCATGCCGTGAACAGCTAAAAGGGCTGTCTCGCGCCTGACATCATGCCCGGCTTCTTTTGCCTGGTCAATAGCTTTGTCGAGTGAGATATAAATATCGCCAACCGCAAATTCAAAGCCTTCTGCCGGAGCATCTTCTCCAGGCTCCAGGTAGGAGAAAGAAAGCACATCGGTCGGTTGATCCTGATCGCGATACTCCCTGTTCAGCCGATGCAACAGCTCGTCGTTACCGATTACCAGGGATACTTCACCTTGCTGCAGGTCATATTCCGCCATCATCCGCTCGAGCAATGATTCAAGAGTGGCAAGATAGTTTTGGTCAAGCAGCTCCGCGCCATGTAAAATTTCAATCGCAATCGTCACTTAAGCGCACTGCTCCTTTCAAACTCCGCCCGTAAATCTTTTTCCGGGTACTCAATTCTGGAATGGTATATTCCGGACATAATATAGATAAAGGCCTGGGCAATGCGATCAATTTCATTTAAAGTCAAATCGCTCTGATCAAGCTGCCCATCTTCCAGTTTCTCCCTGATCATCTTCCTGATCATCAGTTCAACCTTGTTTCCGGTCGGATCGGAGAGCGATCGTACTCCCGCCTCAACTGCATCAGCCAGCATAATAATTGCCGCTTCTTTTGTCTGCGGCTTGGGGCCTTCATACCGGAAATTTTCGGCCACAATATCATTACGGGTGCTATTTTCAAGCGCCTGCTGGTAAAAGAAAGAGATCATCCCCGTGCCATGATGCTGCAGGGCAATCTCCAGGATAGTTTCCGGCAGCCTGTGTTTACGGCCCAGCTCCACCCCATCCTTGGGATGAGCGCCGATAATCAGGGCGCTCAAGTTAGGCGTCAGCTTGGCATGGGGGTTTTCTCCGGAAAGCTGGTTTTCAGAGAAAAATACAGGTCTTTTCAGCTTGCCAATGTCGTGATAATAAGATCCGACCCGGGCCAGCAGTGAATCGGCGTTAACCCGTTCAGCCGCTGTTTCTGAAAGGTTGGAGACCATCATACTGTGATAGTATGTGCCCGGCGCCTTCATCAGCATCTCCCGTAACAACGGGTGGTTCGGGTTTGACAGTTCCAGAAGAGTAATGGCCGTCGTAACATTAAAAAGGCTTTCCAGAAAAGGCAGCAGACCTATCGCAACTACAGAGGAGAAGATACCGTTACCGATACCGGCAATCAGGTTGTAGCTGAAGCTGCGTAAAGAATCAATCTCAAGACTCATATTGCCGGAAAAAAGATAGGAGGAAAAGATCAGCGCGGCATTGGTCAGGGCGACGTAAAAACCAGCCCGGGCCAGGTCACTGCGTTGGCTGAGCCGGGTAACGGCATAGATTGAAACCAGCCCGCCAAGCAAGGCAATCAGCATAAAGGTATAATCTCCGCCGGTCAGCAAGCCGACCATCAGGGTCAAAGCCATGTTGATAATCAGGGCCAGCTTGTAGCCAAAGATCACCGTGATCAAAATTGCCCCGGTGGCCACCGGGATCAGATATCCGGAGAAATAAGTGGTAGCAACAACCAGGAGCAGGGTGATAATAAAAATCAAACCCATTAAAAGCATCAGCTTAGGGTCATTATAGACGTTAGTGACAAAGATCGACAGATAGATGCCAACAACAATAAAGATTATCACTAAAAGCAGAAATAGCCCGATATAACCGGCGTAATCCGCCTGCTGTCCGCGAATCAGCCCTAAGTCTTCTAAAAGAGCCAGTTGCTGTTCGGTAACCGGTTCACCCTCGCTGACGATCAGGGTATTGCGCAGCACGATCACCGGTTCGACCTGACGTCTGGCCTGTTCACGGTTATCCTCAGTTAACTGGGCATTGAGGGTCATGTTCTGAACTACCAAAGGCCGGACAATAGTTTCGGCTATTCGCTTCAAGTCGGCGCTAAAGGGGTACAGGGCAATTTCCTGGTTAAGACGGCGGCGGATCAGATCTTCCTCGCCTTCCCTGATCCCGGTTTCAAAAAGCTCGCTGATCGAGGTATTAAGTCTTCCCTGCAGATCGCGAATGATGGCGCTGTCGGTAAGGAGGGCAGCTATGGTCGAAAGCGGAATCTCTTCCGGTAAGAGCGACTGCAAAGCTTCGAGTTGATCATTCCGCTCCAGTTCTTCGTTGGCCTGGATTTCTACAGCCACATCAAAAAAGCGGCCCACGTCTCTCAGCGCTCTGTCAAGAATATCAGGATCATAGTCATAAACATCGGGCACTAGCTGAGCAGCCTGTTCACGAAGCTGGTTTGTCGTATACTCGTCAATGACATCACGGGGGGCATAAATAGTGCTTGAACTGGGCCGGCCAACAGTTAGATCAAAGCGGGCCGGCATACTGAAAATAACCAGGATCAGGTAGATCGCGACAAAGAGGGCGATAACCAGCAACAGCTTTTGCAGACGCCGGTTATCTTTAAAAGCGATTGAACGGCTGAAAAGATCATCGGGAATTATTTTTTTCTTCATCTCTATCCCTTTCGCGCAGGGCCTCGTAGGCTTCATAAGCCTTGATGATGCTTTGGACCAGAGGATGCCTGACAACATCTTTTTCTGTCAGGTAGACCAGGGCAATGCCCTCAATACCGGACAGAATACGGGGCGCTTCTTCCAGGCCTGAATAACGGCCACGGGGTAGATCGATCTGGGTGATATCCCCGGTGATTACTGCCTTTGAACCAAATCCCATGCGGGTTAAAAACATTTTCATCTGCTCCGAGGTGGCATTTTGCCCCTCGTCCAGGATGATGAACGAATCATCTAAGGTCCGCCCACGCATGTAGGCTAACGGGGCAATTTCGATTGTGCCCCTCTCTCTGTACTTCATAAAGGTTTCAACGCCCAGCAGGTCGTAAAGGCCATCATAGATCGGTCTTAAATATGGATCCACTTTCTCCTGGAAGTCACCGGGTAAAAATCCCAAGTGCTCCCCTGCTTCGACCGCCGGACGGGTCAGGATCAACCGCTGGACCTGCTTGGTTTTGAGCGCATCTACCGCCATGGCCAGGGCCAGGTAAGTTTTGCCCGTTCCGGCCGGACCGATTGACAGCACAAGGTCGTGGCGGCGCATCGCTTCGAGGTAACGCTTCTGGCCGATTGTTTTCGGCCGGATCTGTTTTCCCCGCGGGGTAACCAGAACCAGGTCGCTGAAAATGGTGCGGATCAGCGATCCTTCTCCCTGGCCGGCCAGCTTCAGGGCATACTCAAACTCACGGTCCGTTAACAGATGCCCTTTTCTGATGTGGATCAGCAGTTCCTGAAGCAGGTGGTAGACTGCGTCTACATCATCTGGCGGGCCTTCGATAACCAGTTCGTGCCCTTTCGGAATCAGGCGTACGGCAAATTTATCTTCTACCAGGCTGAAATGCCGATCATGCTTACCAAGCAGCTGGACAGACTCGTCCCCACCGCTCAGCATCACTACTCGGCTTGTTTTTTCTATGCTCAATAAAGTATATTGCTCCCTTCCGGGTTGTTATAGCCGCTTCATGCGGCGCAGGGAAGGCGGCAGATCGAGAATTTCATGCAAGATAAAAGCCGCCAGAAAAGAGTTTTTTTCAGTTAAAACCGTTCTGATTCCGGGAGTAACAGCCGCTTCAGGTTTTCCGGGCATAGCTGCCGGTCTAACCTGCTGCGGTAAAACGGTAACAGGCTCTTCCTGAAGTTCTTTCGGCTCGTCTTCGTAATCAGTGTAATCGCTGTAATATTGATCATCATCTAGTTCTTCTTCAGCTTCTTTATCAAATTCTCTTTCCGGTTCTGCTTCGTATTCCTGCTCTTCCGGTTCGCTGAACTCCCTTTTCACCGCAAAGGGAAAAAGCTCTTCGGCATCAAGATTAAAAGCAGGCGGTGGCTTCTGGACCGGCTGCCGGCTGCTGCGGGTTTGAGCGCTTCCGCCCTTTATCGCCCGCATCACCGCGCTGAGCAGGTTAAATACTACAACCAGGATGATCAGGGTTATAAAGCCATCCATAGAAAATGCCTCCGTTTACTTGTGCGGATCTTCCGGCTGATCCTGCTGGCCCAACTTGCTGATGCTGCGTCTCATGTCGGTATCGGCCATAACATTTTTAAGCTGGTAGTAATCCATTACGCCCAAGTTGCCTTCGCGCAGGGCCTGTGACATCGCCCGCGGAATCTCTGCTTCAGCTTCGACCACCTTGGCCCGCATCTCCTGGACGGCCGCAATCATCTCCTGCTCCCTGGCCACCGCCATAGCCCGCCGCTCTTCTGCTTTCGCCTGGGCAATACGCTTGTCGGCTTCGGCCTGGTCAGTCTGCAGCTGGGCGCCGATGTTCTTACCGACATCCACGTCAGCAACGTCAATGGAAAGTATTTCATAGGCGGTTCCGGAGTCAAGCCCCTTGTTTAAGACGGTATTGGATATTTTATCGGGGTTCTCGAGCACCAGTTTATGATTGTCTGATGAGCCGATGGTGGTAACGATCCCTTCGCCGACCCGGGCAATAATTGTTTCTTCGCCGGCGCCACCGACCAAACGGTCTATATTGGCCCGCACCGTTACTTTAGCCCGGGCTTTCACTTCGATACCATCTTTGGCCACGGCAGCTACTACCGGTGTTTCAATGACCTTCGGGTTTACACTCATCTGCACCGCCTGTAAAACATCGCGGCCGGCCAGGTCAATAGCTGCCGCCCGTTCAAACTGCAGCGGAATTTCAGCCCGCTGGGCGGCAATCAGAGCGTTCACCACCCGGTCGACGTTACCGCCGGCCAGGAAGTGACCTTCAAGCTTATTGGCGCTTAAATCAAGACCGGCCTTGGTAGCCTTAATCAGGGGAACTACAATTTTTACCGGCTGGACGCGCCGCAGGCGCATACCGATCAGGGCAAAGATACCTACCGGCACGCGCGCCGCCAGGGCGGAAATCCAAAGGCCGATCGGCACAAAACTTAAAATTACGGCCAAAAAGAGAACGATCAGGCCGACAAAAATAAGCAGGGTAATTAATTCAGGCATTTTGAAACCTCCTTAAAGTTGTTTATACTTGCTCTGTTTCCAGTTTACGGACGATAACGCGAACTCCTTCAACCCGTTCAACGATCAACTGCGCCCCCTGAGGGATATAGGCCCCCTCGCTGACTACATCGACCCGCCGATCGCCGATTAAAGCTGTCCCGGAAGGGCGCAGGGCGGTAATGGCAACACCCTGCCGGCCGAGCAGGTTTTTCTGATCCGGCGGGGCAACATAGCCGAGATCGGCCCGCTCTTCTTCCGCCAAAATAATGTGGCGCAGCGCTCCGCGTTTTTCAAAAAAGCGAAAAGCAAAATAGGAGACAACCACCGCCAGGACCAGCGAAATGATCAGCATCACCATACCGGTTCTAATCGATACTGCTGCCAGGATAATGGAAATGATGGTCGAGATCAGGCCGGCAACGCCAAAAACCCCGAACCCCGGCATAAAGGCCTCCACAACCATTAAGGCGATCCCGAACACAAAGAGGATCAAGACCCAGTATTCGGCCATACCGGCCGCAATATTGCCGCCAAAATAGAGGGCAAACGCAGCCATACTTAAAATACCGGCTATCCCGAAACCGGAGGACATCACTTCAATAATCAAACCGACAATACCGATCAGCAAAAGAATAGTGCCGATTACCGGGTTGGTGGTCCAGCCAACGAGGTTGTCAGTGACCCTTTTTTCAACCGGCTCTAACCGGGCTCCGGCAAGGCCGGCGCTTTGCAGCAGGCTCTCCCGATCGCTGACCGTCCCTTCACTGTATCCGACCTCAAGCGCTTCGCCGGCGGTAAGAGTCAGAAGAATACCGGCTTCAACCAGGCCATCAACGGCCAAATCTTTACGCACCATGGCGGAAGCAATCTGCGGATCTCTTCCCCGCCGTTCAGCCATGGCGGACATTTCTTTTTCCCAAAAGGAAAGTTCTTTTTCATCAACGGCCCCCAACCCCAAATAACGAGGCTCAGCCGCACCCATAGTGCTGCCCGGGGCCATATAGATAGCATCAGCGGCAAGCGCCAGATATGCTCCGGCCGAGATGGCATTGGTATTAACATAGGCATAGATCGGGCCGGGATAATCATCCATCAGCCTGCGAATTCCTTCAGCCGCATTAACGTAGCCGCCCGGAGTATCAAGCTCAAGGATAACAGCAGAGGCATCCATTTTACGGGCCTCATCAAGAGCAAAAGCCACATAACTTTTAGTTCCCGGATCGATGGTCCCGTCAATGGTAATAAGCGCGACAGTGTTGTTTCCATCCGCCCCGCTCGCAGCCGGGATTAAGAGAGCCAAACCGATCAGCAAACAGAATATCCAGGTTAAAGATCTTAAATAAGCTGGCACCAGGCAGTCCCCCTGATTAAAAGCCCAGCCTTGTGGGCCGGGCTTTTGTTATTGCAGATGTTTTTCAACCAATCGTCGGACCAGGCCTCCATCGGCCTTGCCCTTAACCCTGGGCATCAACAAGCCCATTACTTTGCCCATTTCTTTCAGGCTCTGGGCGCCTGATTCGGCGATCGCCTCGCGGACGATTTGATCCAGGTCCGCTTCCGAAAGCTGCTCCGGAAGGTATTTACGCAGGATTTCTATTTCTTTTTTAAGATCAGCGATCAGGTCTTCCCGGCCGGATCTTTCGTAATCACCCAGGGATTCCTGTCTCCTTTTTACTTCGCGGGTCAGGATAGCCAGCTCTTCATCAGCATTCAGCGCTTCTCTTTTGGCTATCGCCCCATTTTGCAGTTCTGCCCGCAGCATCCGGATTACAGTCAGCCGGAAGCGATCTTTCTCCTTTGTTGCCACTTTCTGTTCGGCAAAAAGCTGATCCGCCAGTGTTGTTTCAGCCATCTCAAAGAACACCCCCGCTAAGAGCTAGCGGCGTCTTTTACGCGCAGCTTCAGATTTTTTCTTGCGGCGCACACTCGGTTTCTCGTAATGCTCGCGACGGCGTGCATCTGATAAAATACCTGAACGGGCACACTGTTTTTTGAATCTCTTTAGAGCCTTGTCCAGGGTCTCGTTTTTTCCAATTTTAACTTCTGCCATACTTCTTCCCCCCTCTCCAGAAACCCGCTGCCCGGGTATGGAGCATAATCACTTATACTTCTTTACCCTTGGCTATGGTTTGCAGCAAAGGTCTTCCTCCCAGGAGGTGGAGGTGAAGGTGAAATACAACCTGGCCTGCATCTTCTCCGTTGTTGATCACAATGCGGTAGCCTTTTTTGTCAATTTTAAAAGCCCTGGCCATTTCGTTGGCTACAGTGTGCATGTGACCGATCAACATTTTATCTTCGTCCTTCATTTCGAGCAGGCTCGGGATATGCTTGCGCGGCACGATCAAAATATGAACGGGAGCTGCCGGTTTAATGTCTTTAAAGGCGACAACCTGGTCATCTGAATAGACAACATCGGCATCAAGTTCCCGGTTGATGATCTTGCAAAAAATGCAATCAGCAGACATATCGATTCCTCCTGAGCGGTATTATA
>CAYTER010000046.1:0-16963 GCA_964436815.1 uncultured Syntrophomonadaceae bacterium | reverse complement strand
AGGTGCTTGAAGCGCTTCGCCAGCCGTTAGAGGATCGGATTGTTACCGTTACCAGAGTGGCAGCTACGGTAACTTACCCGGCTGATTTCATGTTCGTCGGTTCAATGAATCCTTGCCCCTGCGGCAATTACGGAAACCCCAGGCAGGAGTGCCGCTGCAGCCCGACCCAAATTTTTCGCTACCGGCAGAAACTATCAGGGCCGCTGATTGACCGGATTGATTTACAGGTTGAAGTTCCGGGCATAAAGCTGGAAGAATTGCAGCAAAAAGAGAAAGGGGAATCATCGGCAGCTATTCGCAACCGGGTGGAGCAGGCCAGGGCAGTTCAGCTTGAGCGCTACCGGAGAATTAAAGTGACAAACAATGCCCAGTTGCGTTCCAGGCATTTTGAAAAATACTGCCCCTTAAGCGGCGAAGCAAGAAAATTGTTAAACCAGTCTTTTCAAAACCTGAACCTTTCAATGCGTGCCCATGACCGGATTATCAAGGTTGCACGCACTATTGCCGATCTGGCCGGATCAGAAATTATTGAGGCGTTTCATATTGCCGAAGCTGTTCAATACAGGAGCCTGGACCGGCAGTTTTGATTCAGATCATAGCGCCGTTTAGCTTTTGACCTGAGACAAGCCCTTCTCGACTGATTCAGAAGCTGTTTCGGCAGCGACGATCGAACTGCCCGGAGGGTGAGGGGCAATAAGACTCCAGCTGGATAAGCCGATCACCGGCTTTCCCATCTTCAGGGCCAGGGCTATTTCAGACAGGGTACCATATTCACCGCCTACCGCAATCATAAAGTCAGCTGTCCTGGCAATAATCGCATTCCTGGCCTCACCCAGGCCGGTAGCAATAGCATAGGTTAAATAGCTATTTCCCTGATCAATATGCTCACCGGGCAATATGCCTAAAGAGATTCCCCCGTTTTCAGCAGCACCTTTTGCCGCGGCTTCCATAACTCCGCTGCCGCCACCACAAATTAAAACCGCATTAACCCGGGCTATTTCTTTCCCGACAGCATAAGCCTGGGCGTATTCTTGAGCAGAACACTGAGAGCCGCCAACTACAGCAATATAAACCATGCTATTTACGCTCCTAACCGGCAAGGATACCTTTGATCTGTTTTATACTTTGAAGCCGGTGAGTTTCCCGATCTAACATTACCGCTATCAGATCCAGCCGACAGACAGCATCAGAGTTACGGTGTGCCTGCAGATAGCTCTGGGCCATCCTTTTTAGGCGTTTAGCCTTTTCAGCTGTAATCGACTCTTCCGGACTGCCGAAGCTTAAACTGGTCCGGGTTCTGACCTCTACCAATACAGTTGTATGCCCATCACGGGCTACTATATCGATCTCACCCAAAGCACTGCGATAATTAGTTTCTAAAATCTGATAACCCTGTTCAGCCAGGTAGCTAACCGCTAATGTTTCACCAATTTTACCGACAAGCTGACGTTTTTCAGACATAGGGTTAACTCCTGGATTCATAATTCTCCGGTTAATTTAAAAGTTCTGCGGTGTTCACTGCACGGTCCGAATTCAGCAATTGCCCGGCGGTGTTCAAGTGTTCCGTAGCCCATGTTACGACAAAATCCATAGCGGGGATATTTTAGATGCAGGTTTTGCATCATCTTGTCCCTGGTTACTTTAGCCAGGATTGAGGCGGCTGCGATTGAAAGTGATTTACTATCGCCTCCGGTTATTGCCTTTTGTTTATAGTTGCACCGGGGAATAACAAAACCATCGACCAGAATAAAATCCGGTTCAAGGCTCATTTTTCTAAGCGCTCTTTCCATAGCCAGGAAAGATGCGGCATGGATATTCAGGTGATCAATTTCTGAGCTGGAAGCGCTGCCAATTCCATAAGTCTTTGATTTAAAGATTATTTCATCGAAAAGAAGCTCACGTTTCCTGGCGGTTAACTGCTTTGAATCATTTAGATAACTTATCCTGGTTCCTGGCGAAAAGACTACTGCCGCCGCTACTACAGGGCCGGCCAAAGGTCCGCGGCCGGCTTCATCAATTCCGGCAACAATGTTGTAACCCTGCTGCCAGAGATTCTTTTCTTCAATCAACATATTTTCAAGACGGCAGCGCTCTTTTTCGCGGGCAGCTTTACGCCTGTTATAACGTTCAAGCAGCGCAGTAACACCCTGCCTTTGTTCGCTTTGTAAAGCTTCGATTTCAGCAGCAGTAAGATCAGTTTTCTGATCAAGGTAAACAGCTATTTCCTTAATTGTTAAGTGCTCAAATTTCAGCTTCTTTACTCCCGATTATCGTTAAGGTTTATTCTTAATCCGGCCTTTCCAGGGACACCCGGCCCAACAGGCCTGCCTGAAAATCGCGTAACAGCAGAGATGCAGTCCGGTTAAGATCAATTCTTCCCTCGGCCTGTATACATCCCTGCGATCTGGCGATCTGTTCGATCATCTCATCCACTGATCCGATCGTTGTAAGGTTATAGCGTTGAGTTAACTGCCCAGCCAGCTGGTTGTCCAGGTAAAAGCCAATCAACCGCCGGGCAATGGCATCGAGATCAATCCGGCTTGGAGGAATCGCTCCGACAACTGCCAGTGGCCATGATGTCTGCTCATCAATTCTCGGCCATAATACTCCTGGTGTATCGAGCAGTTCCAGCCCTGGATTAATCCTGATCCACTGTTTGCCTCTGGTGATACCGGGTTGATTACCTGTCCTGGTAACAGCTTTTTGCACAAAAAAATTGATCATGGTCGATTTTCCAACATTCGGTATACCGACGATGATCATTCGTAAAGGCCTTTTAATTCTGGTCGGACGCAGTTTGTGTTCCTGCTCTTTGAGAAATTTTAAAAGCTGGGTGAGATAACGTTTCTGGTGAACACTAAAAGACATGGCCATGCGTCCATTTGACCGGAAAGATGAAAGCCAGCGGCCGGTGATGTTCTCATCTGCTCTGTCAGCCTTGTGGAGCAATATCAGGTGCTTTTTACCCTCGAGCAAACTGTTGAAAACAGGGTTGTGACTGCTGGCCGGAATCCGTGCATCAAGAAGTTCAATCGCCAGATCAACAATCTTCAGATCCTGGCGCAGGTGGTTAACCGCCCTGGCCATATTACCGGGATACCACTGCCCCTCTTTCAAGGCCTATTCCACCTCGCTGTTAATAACCCGCGCATCCCAAAGCGGCCAGAAAATGAAGAAAGCCCGCCCTTTAAGATCGTCAAGCGATACGAAGCCAACCCGCGGATCTCTGCTATCCATGCTATTTTGGCGGTAATCGCCCATTAGAAAAAGATAACCGGGCGGCACCTCCACCGGCCCGAAATCTTGCATTTCAATATTTTCAGGCAGGTACGGCTCTTCAAGCTGCTGATCATTAACAAAAACCCGGCCGTTTTTTATCTCGACCCGGTTACCGGCCACCCCGATAACCCTCTTGATAAAATCCCGGCCGGGTTCAAATTCGAAGACAACAATATCGCCTGCCTGTGGATCATCAAACCGGTATACAACCTTATTGACCATCAGGCGTTCCGCTTCGTGGAGGGTCGGGTACATCGAGCGTCCTTCAACCACGAATACTTCAAAGAGAAATAGACGAATTAGCAGCGCAAGGACTACTGCAATAAGAATAGACCTTACCCAATCCCACAGTTCTCTCCATTTACTCAAAACAGATCAACCCCGTTATTAATGACGGCGCTCTTTAATACGAGCTGCTTTACCGGTCCGCTCTCTTAAGTAATAAAGCTTGGCTCTTCTAACCCGGCCTCGCTTTACAACTTCGATCTTATTAATCGAAGGCGAATGAACAGGAAAGATCCTTTCTACACCGATGCCGAATGTTACCCGGCGAACAGTAAAAGTTTCCCTGGCGCCGCTGCCCTGGCGGCCGATGACGACTCCTTCGTAAACCTGCACCCTTTCACGGGCTCCTTCAACAACCTTGACATGAACTTTGACCGTATCACCCGGGCTAAAATGCGGTAAACCTTCTTTGAGGTTCCGCTTTTCAACTTCCTTGATTAAATCCATTTGGTTCAACCTCCTTAAATCACTGCGTCATTATATCATATACAGAATAACTTCAACCTAATCATTTTACCGCTTCAGCGATTCTAAAAACTTATGCTCAGCCGCGTTAAGATTTGCTTTAGCCAGCAAATCCGGCCTTCGCTCGAAAGTCCTGACCAGCGACTGTTGCCGTCGCCATGATGCAATTGCGGCATGGTTACCTGATAAAAGCACCTCTGGTACAGCCATCTCCCTGTAAACAGGGGGACGGGTATAGTGCGGATACTCCAACAGCTGCTCAGAGAAGGATTCGTTCGCTGCTGCTTCTTCCGTCAAAACCCCTGGAATTAAGCGTACTACAGCATCTACCACTACTGCCGCTGCCAGTTCCCCGCCAGTCAGAACGAAATCACCAATCGAAATTTCATCCTCAGTTATGGCCAGGCGGACCCGCTCGTCCACCCCTTCATAACGGCCGCAGATCAGGATCAGGTGCTCCATCCGAACCAGTTCGCCGGCAATCTGCTGGTTAAAAGTCCGGCCCTGCGGAGTCATCAGGATTACCCGGGTGGCTTCAGCAGAAGATTCTGCTTTTAAAGTTTCCACCGCTTTGAAAAGAGGCTCTGGCTTGAGAATCATGCCGCATCCTCCGCCATATGGAGCATCATCAACCTGGCGGTGGCGATCATCTGTATAATCACGCAGATCAACTAGGTTAATTTCCACCAGATTCTGCTCAACAGCTCTTTTGATCATACTTTCCCTGAAAGGTCCATCCAGGATTGCGGGAAAGATAGTAATCAAATCAATTTTCATCATCCTGCCGCTCCTCTATAAATCGAGCAATCCTTCAGGCAGCTCGGCAATAATTTTCCCAGCCTGACTGTCAATCTTCCTGATGAATTTCTTGACAGCGGGAATCAGAAATCGCTTTGCTTTCTCGCTGTCCTCTTCAACAATCAGCAAGTCATGCCCTCCGGTTATCAGCAAGTCAACCACCAGACCAATGTGCCTATTTTCAGGATCGACAACCTGAAGGCCGATCAGTTGATCATGATAATAACTGTCTTCCGGTAAAACCACTCTTTGATTCAGCGGAATCACCAGCAAGCAGTTTCGTAAAGCCGCAGCCTGATCACGATTGTCAATACCCTTAAACTTGATCAGCCAGAACCGACCATGAAGAGAAGCCTCTTCAATCGGCATTACTCTTTCCCCTGACTCATTTTGCAGGACAACCTGATCAAGATCTCTAATCCTCTCCGGATAATCGGAATATGGGACAACCTTTACCTGACCGCCGACTCCATGCAGCGATACTACCAGGCCGATCACGGCAACATCTGCGTTACTGCACAATTTCGACAACAACCCGCTTATTTTCTTTTACCGCTGCGGCACTGACTACAGTCCTGATCGCCTTGGCAATGCGCCCCTGTTTGCCGATAACTTTACCCATATCGTCCGGGGCAACAGTAAGTTCGAGGACTATTAACCTTTCACGTTCGATCTGGTTAACACTCACTTTTTCAGGGTCATCAACCAGCGCCACGGCTATGTGTTCCAGTAGCATTTTCATTAATTCCAACCTCCCTGCGGGGCTGTTAATTCAGTCCGGCTTTTTCAAGCAAAACTTTCACCGTATCTGAAGGTTTTGCTCCTTTTGATATCCACTGCCTTACTTTCTCGGCGTCGACTTCAAAAGTGGTCGGTTTGGTGGTTGGATTGTAATAGCCGATTTCTTCTATAAAACGACCATCCCGCGGATAGCGGGAATCTGCCACCACGATGCGATAAAAAGGTTTCTTTTTCGCGCCCATCCGTTTTAACCTGATGCGTACTGCCATTGTTTCACCTCCACTCCATAATTATATCTATTTATGTAAACCTTAAAAGGGAAAACCTTTTTTCATCTTTTTCTTTAACTTTTTAAATTGGCCTTTTTGTTCAAGCGAGCCCATGTTTTTAAGCATTTTCTGCATCTGCCCGAATTGGTTGAGTAACCGGTTGACCTCCTGGACGCTGGTTCCGCTGCCTACAGCAATACGACGTCTGCGGCTGCTGTTGATTATTGAAGGGTCGGCTTTTTCTTTTTTTGTCATTGAGCCGATTATCGCTTCAATCCGCTTGAAATTATCTTCATTCAGAGACATCTGACGCATTTCTTTTGGAATACCGGCGCCGCCGGGCAGCATATTAAGGATATCTTCCAGTGAACCCATGCTGCGCAACTGTATCAGTTGATCTTTAAAATCATCGAGTGTAAATTTTTGTTTGAGCAGTTTTTGCTCAAGTTCCCGGGCTTTATGCTGATCAACAGTGGCTTCTGCCTTTTCGATCAAGGACAGCATATCGCCCATCCCGAGGATTCTCGAAGCCATGCGGTCTGGATAAAAGGGCTCCAGCTGTTCAGTCTTTTCACCAACCCCGATGTACTTAATCGGACAGCCGGTAACCGCCTTGACCGAAAGCGCAGCTCCACCGCGGGTGTCACCATCGAGTTTGGTCAGTATAATACCGCTGATACCGATCACTTCATTAAATGAACTGGCAGCATTAACTGCGTCCTGGCCGGTCATGGCATCAACAACCAGTAAAACCTCAGCGGGAGAAGAGGCTTTCTTAACCTCTATCAGTTCTTTCATCATCTGGTCATCAATATGCAGCCGCCCGGCAGTATCGATAATGACCACATCCAGATTTTCTTTCTCGGCCTGCCTGATCCCGCCCTTGCATACTTCAACCGCCTGAATCTCCGGATTGCTGTAGAAAGAGACCCCAACATTTTCACTTAGGACTTCAAGCTGTTTGGCTGCACCCGGCCTTTGCAGATCAGCCGCAACCAGGAGCGGTTTCTTGCCGCTGCGTTTCAGGAGGGCAGCCAGTTTTGCGGCTGTCGTAGTTTTACCTGAGCCCTGCAGCCCGGCGATCATGATCACCAGCGGACTTTTACCGGAAGTAGACAGAGGGCTGGGGCTTTCACCCATCAGTCTGGTTAACTCTTCATTGACTATTTTCACGACCTGCTGTCCCGGGGTCAGGCTGCTCATAACTTCGCTGCCGACCGCTCTTTCCCGAATCGCAGCAATAAAGTCCTTGACTACTTTAAAATTAACGTCGGCTTCCAGCAAAGCCAAACGAATCTCGCGCATTGCTGCATCGACATCTTTTTCGCTGAGCTTTCCTTTGCCCCGAAGCTGGCGCAGGGTATTTTGCAGTTTATCGGCCAGTCCTGAAAACATAAACAGGTTTCACTCCTATTGTTCGCTGCCTGCTCGCAAGTCGGCAACTATAGCCCGCAGACGGTTGAGCTGATCTTCACTGATCAGATTGCTGCTCAATAACTGATCGGCTTCAGCCAATAACTGTTGCTGATCAGTGTATAAACGGTAGAGCCCCAATTTGTTTTCAAATTTGTCAAGCGCATCAAGGGAGCGGTGGATTAAATCGTGGACCGCTTGTCGCGTAACTTTATATTCGGCGGCAATTTCTCCGAGAGAGTAATTGTCGCTAAAATAGAGCTGCAGCACCTCCTGCTGACGCTCTGTCAGCAGGGGAGCGTAAATATCAAAGAGCAGGTTGATCCGGTTTAACTCCTCGAGCATATGCACTCCTGTAAAGGTTTAATACTTAACAGAGGAAGTATATCAGAAGCTGACAAAGGATGCAAATCTATGAAGGACTTTTCCTTAATCAGATAAAGATAAACTTGTATTTTGTGCCATTTTGTGGTAATATAAGTCAACAATTAAGTCCTGTTGACTTATATTGAACAATCATTTTGACAGGAGGTTATTAAGATGGCAAATGGTGAAACTGCAGGCTATGAAAAGAATGTCGGAGTAGGTTTGCGTTTCGTGGCTGTTATTATTGACGGTATCATTCTTGGGATTCTCGGTTACCTTATCGCCGCCATAACCGGTAATACGAGTGCTGGCGGTTTTGATCTTCAGGGAGCACCCGCGTTTATATTCTTCCTGCTCGGGTTTTTATATTACTGGTTGCTTGAAACTTATCTCGGAGGCACATTAGGCAAACTGGCCCTGGGTATGCGGGTAGTAATGGAAGACGGTTCTCCCGTTACTTTGTCGGCTGCTTTAATCCGCAACCTGTTAAGGATTATAGACGGCCTTTTCGGTTATCTGCTCGGTGCTATATTTATCTGGACCTCTCCGGCAAAACAACGCCTTGGAGACCGTCTGGCTAAAACATTTGTTGTTAAAAAATAGCATAGGTTTAGTCATTTAGGAAATTTAAGGGATTTAAATAATTCTTCAGGATGAATAAGGCCGGTCCCAACGGGACCGGCCTTAACTTGTTAATACATTCACCAGCCTACTCAAGCAGGGCTGCTGTAAAAGCTTCCGCATCAAAAGAAGCCAGATCTTCAATCTTTTCGCCGGTGCCTACATATAATACGGGCAGGCTTAGAGCATCCCTGATTGCCAGAACAATTCCGCCGCGAGCAGTACCATCAAGTTTTGCAAGGATTAACCCATTCAGGGGCAGCGCTTCATTAAAACTTCTGGCCTGGGCAACCGCATTTTGCCCCGTTGTAGCATCCACAACCAGCAAGACCTGATGCGGCGCCCCGGGCAGATTACGATTAATAACCCGGTAGATTTTGTTCAGCTCCTCCATCAGATTAAACTTGTTGTGAAGCCTCCCCGCTGTATCGCCGATGATCACATCGGTGCCACGGGCTTTAGCAGCGTTAATTGCATCAAAAAAAAGCGCTGATGGATCAGACCCGGATAGCTGCCTGACCAACTCGACCCCGGCCCGCTGTGACCAAATTTCAAGTTGTTCTACTGCCGCAGCCCGAAATGTATCTCCGGCCACCAACAATACTTTCTTACCCTGTTCCTTATACCGTGCGGCAAGTTTTGCCGCTGTCGTTGTCTTACCCGAACCGTTGACCCCAACCAGGAGAATGAGCAGAGGTTTTTCGTCAGGCTCGGAAAATTCAACCGGTGGAGAAAGGAGCCCGGTAATGGTCTGGGCCAGTAACTCCTTGAAAGTATCCCGATCATTAATTTTCTGTCTTAGTGCTTCTTCTCTTAACTGCTCAACCAGCTTGAGAGATGTTTCTACGCCAACATCACCTGAGATAAGCACTTCCTCCAGCTGATCATAGAAGTCAGCATCAAGTTCCCCACCCCTGATTAAAGAATTGAGACGGCTGAGAAAACCACTTTTACTGCGTATGAGGCTGGCTTTAAATTGATTGTTTCTATTCATTTAATTAAATTCTTTCCGCCGACCAGGCATTCTTCAAGGCTTAATGACACCAGCCTCGATACTCCGGGCTCAGGCATGGTTACTCCGTAAAGGACTCCTGCCTCCTCCATCGTCCGGCGTCGGTGAGTGATCATGATGAACTGGGCCTGCTCAGCATTCTGCTTTAAAAACCTGGTAAAACGTGATAGGTTGGCATCGTCGAGAGTTGATTCAACTTCATCAAGGAGGTAAAATGGAGCCGGTTTGAACCGTAGGATTGCAAAAACCAGGGCAATAGCAGTTAAGACCTTCTCTCCGGCTGACAAAAGGGTGATATTTTGCAGCCTCTTTCCCGGTGGTTGAGCGATAATTTCAACACCTGCATCCAGGATATTCTCCTGATCGCTCAGTTTGAGCATAACCTGCCCACCTTCAAAAAGCTCTCCAAAAGTCTGTTTGAAATTTTCATTGATTTGTTCAAAAGCGTCTTTAAAATAATACTCCATTCGTTGGTCAATTTCGGCCAATACTTTGTTAAGTGAATTTTCCCCTTTGTGCAGATCCTCTTTTTGTTCGCTTAAGAAGCCAATTCTATCTTCCAGACGGGCAAGCTCTTCTATCGCGCCTGTATTAACTTCGCCCAAGGCTTCAATATCCTCTTTCAGGTTTTCGACGATCTGTTTGCCTGCTTCGAGATCAAATTCCGGCTCTGTTTCAACCAATTCCATGGTTTGAAATAGTTCTCTAAAATATTGCTCCTGGTAGTTCACTTCAGTCTCCAATTTGGCCTGTTCAAGTGAGAGTTGCCGTTCCCGCTTTTCCTGTCTGCTAATTCGATTTTGGCGCAACCGGCCATCTTCTTCAAACTCGATCAATTCTGCTTCAAGCTTTCCGACTAATCCATTCTTGCGTTCGAGTTCGATCATGGAAGCGGCTATTTCGTCATTTAAGTTTTCAATCCTCAAGGTTATCTGCTTTTTATTTTCTTCATTCTCAGACAGCTCAAGCTGGTGTTTGTCAAAATCTGTTCCGGTTTCTGTTTTCTCAGCCACCGGTTTATCCTGGTGAGCTGTTATGTCGGCAATTTTTCCTTTCAACGCTTCAAGCTGTTCCCGGCATGAATTAACTTTGATTAGCAGATTGGTTACCAGACCTTCCAGCTGCTCTTTATGCATTAAATAACTGCGGTAATCTTCCTTAATTTCAGCCAGTCTAACTTCACCGGATTTTATTTCTGCGCTACACTCTTCAATCTCATTTTGCAGTTCCCGCTTTCGTTGAATGAGCTCCGCTTCTTCCTCATCAAAAGATTCTTTTGCTGCCCGGCCTGCGTCAACTCTTTGCTGAAGATTTCCTTCTTCAAATTGGATCTTATCCAATTCCCTGCTGAGACTAAGTTGTTGTTCAGTGAGTTCTTGAATCTGCAGGTTTTTTGCAGCAATATTCTTCTTTTGGCCAGCCAGATTTTCATTCAACTCTTTTAATATTTTCTCAACGTCGGCCTGCTGGCGCTGCAACATAGTTATCTTTTCGTTTAATACTTCAATTTCTTTGCGACGGCCAAGAGGCATACCGGCATTACGGCTCGGCAAACTTCCTCCCCTGATAATCCCCCCGGGATTGATCATTTCGCCTTCAAGGGTGACAATCCGGCAGCTATATTTAACAAAGCGGGCTGCCTTTAAAGCCTCATCAAGCTTGCGGCAGATTAAAACAGGGGATAAGAGATAATCGATCGCTTTACGATATTTCAGGTCTGTTTCAACCAGTTCGGAAGCTTTACCGATAACACCCTCCAGGTTGCGCCAGCCCTGAAAACGTTCTAAGGGATCGGCAGCTTGTTGTAAAATATCAAGCGGTAAAAAGGTTGCCCAACCCTTGTTATGCTGCTTCAAGAAATGGATGGCCTTCTGTACAGAACTTTCATTTTCAGCAACCAGGTACTGCAAACTGCTACCAAGAGCAGTTTCAATTGCCTGAACATGAAGGTTCTCTACTTTGATCAGATCAGCAATAGGTCCGATTATACCGGGAAAAGCTGAGCGAGCCTGGATAACTTCACGGACACCGCGATAATAACCGGTCAGTGCTGAATCCTGCTCCTGCAATAGCTGCAGGCGGCTTTTCACACCTTCCAGCGTTTCATTCAGCCGGTTGAAGTCGGCAACTTTTTTTTCAAGTTCAGATCTCAACCGTTCTGCTGCTTCAGATTCAACTTTCTCCTCCTGCCGGCTGCGGGTAAGAGATTCGGATGCTAAATGGTGCTTTTCCGTAATTTCAGCCAAAGCTGCCTGGTAACCTGTTAATCTTTCCAAAAGTGCTTCACTTTCATGCACAAGCTCTTTTTTTTGTTGTGCAATTTTTCCCTGTCTTCGTTCGCTTTCTGCAAGGGCAATCTCTGCTGCTTTTTTACGGGCTCCGGCTTTGTAGATCTCTTCCTGCATTTTCTCCGCTTCCTGGGCCAGCTGACTCTGCTCGTGACGGGAAAGGTTTTCCCTGCTGATCTCCAATTCAGCGTTTAAACTATCCAGTTCGACTTTTTTAAGAGACAGATCTTTTTCAGCCTGCTCTTTTTGGGTGAAATAATCAGCAATGACCTGATCTAGTTGTACCAGCCGTTTCCGGTCGTGATCAAGTTGTTCCTTGATGTGGTTTTCCCTTTCACCTATAAGCTTAAGTTCTGACTGAAGTTGTTCATAATCTCTCACAAGTTGGTTGTATTTCAGTTCTTGCTCTTTTCGGGCGATCTGTTGATCGGTAAGCCTTGTTTTTAAATCCTGAAACTCCTTTTCCTGCCGTCCGCCCTGAGCGGCTGAAGCAATTAAAGCCTCGTTAACTGCTTGTAACTGTCTGTTCACCCTACTAAGATCTTCCCTGGATTTTCGCAACTGGAAAGAAAGCAGTTTCTTTTCCTCAGACTCTATTTGCTGTTGAATAGCACGGTATTGCCTTGTCACTTCTGCTTGTTCCTGCAGCGGTTCCACCTGGGTCTCCAGCTCATAAATCAGATCCTGCACCCTGACCAGGTTATCGCGGGTTTCATCTAACCTGCGTCTGGCTTCTTTTTTTCGCAACTTATACTTTAAAATACCCGCCGCTTCCTCAAACAGCTCACGCCGTTCTTCCGGTCGGCTATTGATAATTTCATCTACCCTGCCCTGGCCGATTACTGAATAAAGATCTTTGCCTAAACCGGTATCCATAAACATTTCAGTGATATCTTTCAACCGGCATGGAGATTTGTTAATATAGTATTCGCTGTCACCATTGCGAAAAAGTCTTCTGGTGATTGTAATTTCATCGTAATCCAGGTTGAGAAATTTTCCGGCGCCATCAAAGGTTAGTGATACTTCAGCAAAATTCAGCGCTTTACGGCTGTCACTGCCAGAAAAAATAATTTCTTCCATTCTAGTGCCACGCAGCGATTTAACGCTCTGTTCACCGAGAGCCCACCTGACAGCATCCACCAGGTTGCTTTTCCCACAACCATTAGGGCCGATAACTGCAGCTATACCGGGGCTTAGTCCTAGTTCCGATTTATCGGCGAATGATTTAAAACCGAAGAGTTCCATTCTTTTTAAATACAAGCGCTCAATCTCCTTGACTGTTGAAATAACCATAATTTCATGGAAAGCGGGGCAGGAAATTCCCATTCCTGCCCCACTGATCAATCAGCTTATCTTGATTCAACCGTAAGTTTTATTGCCGTCCGCTCCTCATTATCAATAGCAATCTCAACAAAGGACGGAATTACAATCAGGTTTATGCCATTGGGAGCAACATAGCCCCTGGCCACAGCAATTGCCTTAATTGCCTGATTAACAGCCCCTGCTCCTATTGCTTGCAACTCTACAGCGCCCTCAGTCCTGATTACCGCCGCCAGCGCACCGGCCAGCGCCTTGGTTTTGGAATGAGCCGATACCTTTAAGGTTTCCATAATGCTCTAATAAATGCTCCTTCCGTAAAAAGAGTAACAGCAGGGCTTTCCTCTTAAGGTGTTAATATATTCCAGGCTTCTTTGGCTGCCGCCTGTTCCGCCTCCTTTTTACTGCGACCTTCTCCTGCACCGACTGCATCTACAGAGAGAATGACTTTGGCTTCAAAAATTTTATCATGATCCGGTCCGCTCTCCCGTACAATTTTATAGACCGGAGTTACTGCATATCGCGCCTGGGCAAATTCCTGCAGCAGCGTTTTATAATCTCGGCGTAATACTCCTTCTTGCAATTCCTGTAAAATGGGCGAAAACAGCGCCAGTATATTTTGCCTGCAGATTTCTAAACCTTGATCTAAATAGTTGGCGCCGATTAAAGCTTCAGTTGCATCCGCAAGCAACGATGGGCGGCTGGCGCCGCCACCGTGTATTTCACCTTTACCGAGCCGCAAATACTGACCAAGGTTAAGACCAAATGCCAGTCGGGCTAAAGAGGCTTCACAAACCAGGTCGGCCCTGAGCTTGGTCAGCTTGCCTTCAGAAAAATTTGGGTAGTGCTGATAAAGGTAATCGCTGATAATCAGCTCTAACACAGCATCGCCCAAGAATTCAAGCCTTTCATTGTGAATTCTGCGATGACCTCTTTCGTGGGCATAAGAGCTGTGCGTCAGAGATTGCTCATAATAGCTGAAGTTTTTGGCCTCCCAGCCCAGGTTTACGAGCAGTTCAGCTACTTTATCCGGCCAGTACATAAATAAGTACCCTCTTCTGTAAAAGTGCTAATTTAATACATCGGCTGCATCAGCAAAAATAATATAAACAGAGATGATCCGGATTCAAAATGGAAGCGCGAATACAAACCTGGATCTTGAATGCCTTTAAATACCCTTAAACTAAATGACTGGAAAGCATGTATCAAATTATTCGGCCAAATAGGACCGGAGATAATAGCAATATAAAGCAGGAAATCTATGATACCTAAACTTTCGATTCAATATATTTTACGACATCACCAACCGTTTTGATGTTTTCAATTTCCTGATCAGAAATCTCAAGATCGAATTCTTCTTCAAGTGCCATAACCAATTCAACGATATCCAGTGAATCAGCATCAATATCCTCAAAAGTTGTATCCATCGTTAATTTATCTGTTGCTACTTCCAGTTGATCGGCAATAATTCCTTTAACTTTTGCTTCAACGCTCACCTGGCCACCTCCTTTCTGATTTTGCGAAATAAATCTTCTAGCTGCCGTGGTCAGTCTAATTACAACCAGGCAGTCTAATCTGCGGAGAAGATATCATAATTTAGTATATCAATTCTGATTAAATGATCAATAGTATTAACGCCCCACTAACCATTATATAAGTAGGCATTTAACTATCTTCAACGCAATCTAGCGGCAGTTTTTCCAGGGCTTGCTCAAAAAGGACGATCACACCCTGTTTTACAAAAGGATAGACCTGTTTGTATATTGCCTGCTCGATTGCTCTTGCCTTAGATGAGCCGTGACACTTTACACAGAGTCCTTTAACTCCGATTAATGGAGCACCGCCGTATCCTGAAGAATCGACCTGATTTTTTAATTTAATAAAAACCGGCTGCAACAGGTAAGCTCCAAGTTTATAGCGCAAACCCTTTTTAATCTCCTTACGGAAAAAACCTAGAATCGCCCGTGATAAACCTTCTGAGGTTTTCAAGAATATATTACCCACAAAACCGTCGCATACAACTACATCGGCTGCATCAAAGTAGGCATCCGTTCCTTCAATATTACCTATAAAACCCGGAAGATTTTCTCTAAAAAGGTTGTAAGCTTTTCGCACCTGGCTATTACCCTTGTTCGGTTCGACTCCAACATTTAGCAGCGCAATCCGCGGTTCTTTAAGGCCCAGAACCTGTTGTGCATATATTTTACCCATAAATGCATACTGCAAAAGCTGGATCGGCCGGGCATCCATATTTGCGCCAACATCAAGGTAAAGCACCGGACGACCGCTGAAACTGGGCATTGGGGTAAGCAGGGCAGGTCTGCTGATCCGACCAATTCGCCCCAGAAACAATAAACCCCCTGCCATCAAGGCCCCGGTATTCCCGGCGCTGATCACTGCGTCGGCCTCTCCGGACCTGACCATCTGCAAGGCTACAACCATCGAAGACTGCTTCTTTCGGCGGATCGAATACCCGGGATCGTCATCGCAGGCTATGACCTCTTCGGCATGACGTATCTCCAAGCGCGAATGATCGTATTTAAGATTACTGAGGTGGTCTTCAATTTCTCTCTTTCGGCCTACCAGGACCAAAAAAAGGTCCTCTAATGAAGAAAGCGCAGAAATTGCGCCTTTGATTATCTCACCGGGGGCATGATCGCCACCCATGGCATCAACAGCCACTTTAATCAATCAGATCACTTCTCCTGTCAAAACCTGGTAATATAATAATACGCCCCACTATAACTTCATAAAAGGGGCGTACTATCGACTGCGATTAGTTCACTTTTAGAGCTTCCCGGTCCTTGTAATAGCCACAATTTAAACAGACCCGGTGGGTGGGCTTCAGTTCATGACATTGTGGACAGGGAACCAGCCGGGGTACTGTAAGCTTACTATGAGCCCTTCTCATATTGCGCTTTGATTTAGAAGTTCTTCGCTTGGGAACTGCCACTGTAACTCCTCCTTGTTAGACTAGCTTTCTTTATTAATTTCTTTCAATTTGAGCAATCTTAGATCGATATCCTCAGGATCCTTGTCACATTGACAGCTTGATTTATTAAGGTCTACCCCACACCCGGCACAGAGTCCTTTACAACCGGGATCACAAACTGGATTGTACTCCTGAGCCAGAATAATCATCTGTCGAATATATTCATCAAGATAAAGATAGTCACCTGAAAATTCAAGACTATTTGCCGCATCAATTGACTCGCTCCGCCTGTCACCCTCTGCCGGCAAGCCCTTAATGACAGCAAATGATTCGGTAAAATCGGTTTTGAAGTGCTGCTTAAACGTCTCAAGGCAGCGGGAACATGAAGCGGTAGCCGAAACCTCAAGGCGGCCGTTTATTAAAACCTGATCGCTGTTATACGATGCTGACAGATCAAGTTTCAGGCTGCCGCCATCGGGAAAATCACAAAAACTGACAGATAAATCTTCCTCGAAATGGTAGTCGACTGCTTCTCCCTGCTTAAGCTTTAAATCCGGCAAATAAATCTGCATTTTTCGCACCCCAAAAAAACTAACGTAATTATATAGAGCAGGAATTTCTTTGTCAACAAGGATTGGAAAGCATGAAGCGTCCGTTTAAAAGGACGCCTGGGACGCGAAACTGTAAATATTTAGTAGGTTACAGAGTCTATGCCCTCTTCGTCTGGCCTTCCCGGCAAATCTGAGAACACGACCACGATCTGGTTTGGCAGGCAGACTATACTTTCGTAGGTATACTCTATCCAACCGGTATGGGAACATACTGCCCGGGGACACAACTCTTCATCAAGCGGCAGCATTCTGACTCTTCCGTCTTCTATTTCAATTTGTGCCGTATACTGGTTGTTTTCACCAAATTGCAGGGTATAGGTAAAATGTTCTCCCGGTATGAGTGACAGTTCTGCTGCCAGCCTGTTTTGGACATAGATAGACACATACTTACGCTCTGCTGCGCTGGCTTCTTGCCAATTAAACCAAAAACCGGCCAACCCCCAGAGAACAAGTAGGCAGATAATCAGGTAATCTGCAATTTTTACTTTTAAAGGACCCAATTTTTCACCCGTTATCCATTATAGCACAACATATGGACTATCGATTCAGGCTTTGCTGCTTTGGAT
>CAYTER010000045.1:0-17148 GCA_964436815.1 uncultured Syntrophomonadaceae bacterium | reverse complement strand
TCATAAGTAAACAGCCTGTTTTTAAAGGCTTCAGCCGCGGTCTCAACAGTGATCATAATTGTCTCTTCGCTTTTGTCACCGATCAGTGCGGCAGTTTCAAGCGCATTAAGCGCTGCACGGGCATCACCGCCAGCCCGGTCAGCAAGAAAAATCAAAGCTTCATTAGTAACTTTTAGCGGAAGAAGCCCCAGTCCCTTCTCTTTATCTTTCAGGGCCAACTCCAACAGTTCGAGAATTTCATCTCTTTTTAAAGGCTCGAAGAGAAACAGCCTGATGCGTGAGAGCAATGGACCATTGAGGTAAAAGAAAGGGTTCTCAGTAGTGGCGCCAATAAAAATTATCGTCCCCTGCTCCACAGCTGCTAAGAGCACATCCTGCTGAGCTTTATTAAAACGGTGAATTTCATCAATGAATAATATCGTCCGCCGGTTATGCAGCGACCAGTTTTCCCGGGCCAGCTCAATCACCTGACGCACTTCTTTCACCCCGGCAGCAACAGCATTAAGCTGAATGAATTCTGCCCGGCTGTAACCGGCAATAATCTTGGCCAGGCTGGTTTTACCGGTCCCCGGAGGTCCGTAAAAGAGCAGTGATGAAAGTTTATCCTCGGTAATCATTTTTCTAAGTGGCTTTCCCATACCGAGAATCTGCTGCTGACCACTGAAGGTTTCGATCGTTTCCGGACGCATCCTCTGGGCTAAAGGCCCTTCTTCCCTGATTTTCTTTTCCCAGCCAAGGGTTATTAAATCCACTTTTATAGACCCTCTCGTCTGACAGATTATAAAAACACTCCCTGTCAACACCGGTCCGGCGTTTTGAAGGAGTGTTTCTACAGTCCGATTAATAATTTGCCGGACATGCGTTTAAACCTGCAGCATTTACTCGGCTTCTTCTTCAAGAACCCGGTCGATTGCAGCCCGGGAGAATTTCAGATTCAGGTTGTCTGCAACACGCAAAGAGATCATGGTATCATCGATCTCTTTAATAACGCCATGAATTCCGCCAATGGATACGACACGATCTCCCTTTTTCAGGCTCTTAAGCATTTCCTGGCGCTTTTTCTGCTGTTTCTGCTGGGGTCTGATCAACAGGAAATAAAAGATAACAAACAGTAAAATCAGTGGTACAAATGGTCCTAGTGATTCTAAATTCATTCAACAACACCTCCATAATAATTGTTCAACAGTGGACTCATTTTTCTATAATACTGCTCAAATCTATCTTCTGCCAGGGCTGAACGCATTTCCCTCATCAGCTGACTCAGATAGAAAAGATTGTGGTAGCTTGTCAGCCTCAGCCCTAATATTTCACCCGCATTGAGCAAATGCCTGATGTAAGCTCTGCTGTAGTTTAGGCAAACGGGGCAGCCACACTCCGGATCAAGCGGCAACAAGTCGCTGCCATAAATACTATTGCGAATCGGCAGATACCCCCGGCTGGTCATCACCCTTCCGTTACGGGCGATGCGGGTCGGCAGTACACAATCAAAAATATCTACCCCTCTTTTTACCCCCTCCAACAAAGCGTCCGGCGAACCTACACCCATCAGGTAGCGTACTTTTTCCTCCGGCAAATGCGGTAACGTCGTTTCGAGGCACCCATACATAAGCTCTTTCGGTTCACCAACCGATAAACCGCCTACAGCATAACCGTCAAAACCGATATCTGTCAGGGCCTGAGCCGATACTTGCCTTAAATCATTATATACTCCACCCTGCACGATGGCAAAAAGGGCTTGGGATTCATTTTTGTGAGCCTGTTTCGACCGCACAGCCCATTTTGTCGTTCTCTCAACAGCTTCAGCCACTTCATCCTTCACTGCCGGATAGGGCGGGCATTGATCGAGAACCATGGCAATATCTGAAGCAATCATATTTTGCAGACGCGCTACCCGCTCCGGGGTTAAAAAGTGCGTCGAACCATCTATATGCGAAGTAAAAAGCACACCGTCATCACTGACTTTTCGCATACCTCCAAGGCTGAAGACCTGAAACCCTCCGCTGTCGGTCAGTATTGCTCCCTGCCAGTTTATAAATTGATGCAGTCCCCCATGACGGGCAATAATCTCAACCCCGGGCCTGAGAAAAAGATGGTAACAATTACTTAAGATCAGCCCTGTGCCCATCTCTTCCAACTCATCAGTGGAAAGTGCCTTTACCGAACCCTGGGTTCCTACGGGCATGAAAGCAGGAGTATCAATCGCGCCGTGTAAGGTTTCAAGTTTACCCAGGCGGGCTCCTGTCTGGTGGCACTTATTAATCAAACTGTAATTAACGGGCAAGCTGTTCATCCATTCTATAGCTTATATGATGCATCTAACAGTGTCAATCGAAGCATTTTCTTAAATAAGTGATCATTTCCTCAACGCTAGGCAATGAACATGCAATCACCAAAACTGAAAAAGCGGTATTTAAGTTCGACCGCTTCCCGGTAGGCGTTGAGGATCTTTTCCCGCCCGGCCAGAGCGCTTACCAACAGCAACAGCGATGATCGAGGCAGGTGAAAATTAGTCAGCAGCGCATCTACGGCACGAAATTCATAACCCGGATAAATATAAAGATCAGTCCAGCCTTCAGTGACAGAAAACCGATCCGCCTTTGCGGCCAGTGTTTCAAGAACCCGGCAGACAGTAGTGCCCACAGCAATTATTCTCCGGTTTTCAGCTTTAGCCCTGTTCAGAAGCGCCGCTGTCTGCTCGTTAATCTGGTAAAATTCATGATGCATGACATGTTTACGGATATCTTCTGCTTTCACCGGCTGAAAAGTTCCCGGACCGATATGCAGAGTGATAAAAGCAGTTTCCACACCTTTTCGTTCAAGTTCTGAAAATACCCGGTTAGTAAAGTGGAACCCGGCTGTCGGCGCTGCTGCCGATCCTTCTTTACTGGCATAGATAGTCTGGTACTGCTCGGGGTTTTTAACTTCCTTTTTAATATAAGGCGGCAGCGGCACTTTCCCCAACCGGGAAAGTATTTCTTCAAACGCCTGAACAGAATTGAAGCGAATCTCCCGCAGTCCATCAGGCGCATAGTCCACAACAACGGCCGAAACTCCCTGATCTAGATTAACAACCGCTCCCGGCTTTAATTTCCGGCCGGGTTTAACCATCGCTTCCCAGTTGCCGCTATCCAGACGGGTTATGAGTAAAATTTCAGCCTCGCTGCCGCCTTTTTCCAGGGTCCCTGTCAGGCGTGCCGGTATAACTTTTGTATTATTAAGGACCAGCAGATCGCCTTTCTCCAAGCAGGATGGAAAATGATTAAACCTGTCATGCCTAATGGTGCCGTCACCGCGGTTTAGTAAAAGCATCCGGGATTGGTCTCTCTGGTTTAGAGGTTCCTGGGCGATCAGCTCAGACGGCAAATGGTAATCGTAATCTTTTAAATTGTATGCGTTCAATTGGCGCTCTTTCGTTTATTTTAGAATTAGCTGACTCAACGGCGAAACAGATTTAATAAAACCGTTATGATCAGACTGATGATCAGCATCGTTGCCAGGGGAAAATAAAAAGTCAGGTTTTCACGCTGAATATAAATATCTCCCGGGAGACGTCCTAAACCAAGGCGGCCAGCGAGTAATATCACCAGTCCGATCACCATCACTGCTCCGCCAATGATTAACATCATTTTACCAAATGTTTCCATACTGAACATCACGTCTTCCCCCGGGAAATAGGACAGACAGATTAAAAATAACGCATCTGATATATTATGGCAGCTATGCTTAATTATTAAATTAAAATAATTTCTGTTGCCTGTCACCGCGGTCTTCAATATCTAAATATTTATAAACCTCAGCTGTAACCATGCGCCCGCGGGCAGTGCGTTTAAGCAAGCCGAGCTGCATCAGGTAAGGTTCATAAACATCTTCAAGCGTTTCCGGCTCTTCGCTGATACAGGCCGCAAGAGTATCAAGGCCTACCGGGCCGCCCTCAAACTTTTCAACCAGAGCCAGGAGCAGGCGGCGATCGATTTCATCCAGCCCGAGATGATCAAGCTGCAGCATCTTCAGCGCTTCCAGGGCAACCTTTCCGGTGATGATGTTATCCGCTTTAACCTGGGCGTAATCACGAACCCTTTTTAGCAAACGGTTTGCAACCCGCGGCGTCCCTCTTGAAGCACGGGCGATGATCGCCGCTCCTTCTTTTTCCGCCTTAACATCTAAAATATTTGCCGAACGGGTGATGATCTGCTCCAACTCTGAAGGGCTATAAAAGTCTAAACGGTCAACAACCCCAAAACGATCGCGTAAGGGTGAAGTCAGCAGCCCGGCCCGTACAGTTGCCCCAATCAGGGTAAACGGCGGCAAATCCAGACGCAGCGATCTTGCCCCCGGTCCCTTACCGATAATAATATCAAGCGCGTTATCTTCCATAGCCGGGTACAAGATCTCTTCCACAGAGCGGCTTAAACGGTGAATTTCGTCAATAAACAAAACATCGCCATGGCCCAGGTTAGTTAGAATTGCAGCCAGATCACCGGGTCTTTCGATAGCCGGCCCGGCGGTAATTCTGATGCTCACCCCCAGCTCCCAGGCAATAATATGCGCCAGGGTTGTTTTGCCAAGGCCTGGCGGACCGTATAGCAAAACATGGTCAAGGGCTTCTTTGCGTTCCAGCGCTGCTTTGATATATATTGCCAGCTTTTCCTTGATCTTTTCCTGGCCCACATATTCCTTCAGAGTACGAGGCCTGAGGCCAATTTCAACTTGCGGATCGTCTTCTGGCTGACGCTGAGCCGATACAATCCTCTCCTCCATGAGCTGCTCCTCTCTTATTTACGAGCCATACTCTTCAAAGCCAGTTTCAGTAAATCTTCCCTGGAAGCTGCGGCATTGTCTTCAACAACTCTGCTGACTGAAGCAGCCGCTTCAGACGGGGAGTATCCAAGAGCACAAAGAGCTTCAGTAATATCGTCAATCACTGCACTGCCGCTGCTGATCAGCACGCCGGCTGTTAAATCTTCAGCCGAAATGGCTTTCGGCAATTTTTCTTTCAACTCCAGAATCAATCTCTGGGCTGCTTTTTTACCAACACCCGGCGCCCGGCATAGTTGGGCGATATTTTCTTCCAGGACAGCCACGTAGAGTTGTGAAACGGTTAAAATACTTAACAACGAAAGCGCAAGCCTGGGACCGAATCCGCTGACACTCAAAACCAGATTGAAGAGTTTTCGTTCTTCGGCCGCCCGGAAACCGTACACTATTACTTCATCATCTCTGATCAACAGGCGGGTAAAGAACATCACTTCCTCCCCGATCAAGCCCGACAGATCATCGGCAGCAGGCGGAATATCTAAAGACAGTCCCACCCCTCCGATTTCTATTACCGCTTTACCCGGCAGGGCTGTGACCAGGCGCCCCTTAACAAAATCAATCACCTAATATTTTCCTCCCCTGACTGCATCCTGAAAACGGCGGTTCTGCAGATGACACAGAGCTACGGCCATTGCATCGGCTTCATCATCAACTGCCGGTTGCTTTTCGAGTTTCAGTAACAGCTGGACCATCTTCTGAACCTGAGCTTTTTCTGCATTACCATAACCGGCAACAGCCTGTTTAACCTGGAGCGGTGTGTATTCAAATAAGGCCAGGCCGGAAACAGCAGCGATTAATAAAATTACTCCCCGTGCCTCACCGACCTGAAATGCTGTACGCACATTTTTACTAAAAAATATTTTCTCCACTACCAGGGCTTGCGGCTTATATTCTTCAACCAACTCGTTGATCTGCTCAAATATTGATAGCAGGCGGATTTCCGGCTTGAGATCACTTGCAGTCCGGATACAACCTGATGCTATATAGCGGTAAACTGATCCGCTCTCTTCAACAACCCCATATCCGGTTATGGCGACACCCGGATCAATGCCAAGTATGCGCATCGGCTGACTTTATCCTCCATTTTCAGATCAAATGATCAGTTCAGCAGCTCTTCCGGTATATCAAAATTGGCATAAACATTCTGGACATCGTCATGATCATCCAGCGCTTCCATTAAGCGGATAATCTTTGCGGCATCATCCTGGTCTGTTATTTCAACTGCAGTACTCGGCAGCATAGTCACTTCAGCTGATACTACTTCAATACCCTGATCCAGCAGCGCCTGCTTGGTGCTTTCAAACTGATCGACCGCGGTGATAATTGTAAAGCTATCTTCACCATCTGCGTTTACATCCTCAGCCCCGGCTTCAAGGGCAATAAGCATCAGGTCGTCTTCATCCATCTGCTTTTCCCTGGTGCTAACCGAAATTAAACCTTTCCGGTTGAATATCCAAGATACACACCCTGATTCGCCGAGACTGCCGCCATGCCGCGAAAATATGTGCCGGATTTCTGCCACAGTGCGGTTGCGGTTGTCGGTCATCGCATCCAGTAATACCGCAACGCCACCAACTGCATAACCTTCATAACTGGCTTGTTCAAAACTGCTTCCTTCCTGTCCACCTAAACCTTTTTGAATGGCCCGCTGAATATTATCGCCCGGCATGTTGTTTTCCCGTGCTTTCTGGACTGCCAGTCGCAATCGAAAATTGGCATTTAAATCATCTCCGCCTTCCCGGGCGGCAACTGTAAGTTCCCTGGCAATCTTGGTGAAAATTTTGCCTTTCTGGGCATCAACTCTGGCTTTGCGATGTTTGGTATTAGCCCATTTTGAATGTCCGGCCATAGGCACCTCTCCTTCAATTTTCCATTATATAACTATTTGTAAATATTTTAGAATAATCATCTGAATATATAGCGCCTCTTATCCAGTATAAAAAGTAACGGCAGACCTAATCCATAGCAGGCTATTACCTGGCCGAGCCCAACCCAGGCTGCAGCAAGGATAAAGGGCAGATCGAGAATCAAATGCAAAATCATCCCTACAACCAGGGCATTGATTATTACTGGCGGCAGGGGAACCAGCAAAGGATTTTTAATTTTCGAAACCAGGTAAGCGGCAACCAGTGTTGCCAGGCTGCCAAAAACAATATCAAGCAAGCCCTGACCGCCATAGATGTTGGCAATCAAACAACCGACAAAGAGACCGGGGATAGCCGCTGCAGTAAAATAAGGCAACACCATCAGCATTTCTGCAACGCGCACCTGGATCATCCCATAGCTAATTGGAGCCAGCAGGATCGTTAATCCGGCATAAAGCGCGGCAACCATCGCCGCCCTGGTCCAGAATTTTAGGCTGCCAGTATCATTTGTCAAAAGCGGAACCATCCTTGTTTTTTATTAAGCAGGGTGTCTGCGACCTGCTTTTTCTATTATAAATTGAAGCATTCCAAATTAAAAGCAGACTCAGGAAGAAGTTTTTCCATTAAAGTGTTCTGCTGTATAGCCTCTGAAATGCTCGACTGCACCTGCCAAAACCCTGCTGCGATGAAATACCAGGTAAAGCGATCTCTTGAGATCTATATCCCGAATCGGGTACTGATCTAATTCTCCGGCCCGGACCATGTCGGTGATGGAAAGTTTGGACACCACCGCAGCTCCCAGCCCTGCTTTTACCGCCTGCTTTATCCCTTCCAGGCTGTTAATATAGGTTACCCCTTCAAACTGGTCCAACCTAAAACCACAACCGGCAAGGTTTTTCTCTAGAATCTGGCGGGTTGCGGAGCCTTTCTCACGCATAATCAGGTGGTGCTTAAAAATATGATCAAAAGGAATCCCTTCCCGGTAGTCTTCAGGATTGAAAGTCCCTCCGGCAACAATAAATACCAGTTCATCATCGGTAAGAGGCAAATATTTTAACCGGTCATCGGGTTTCATAAGGCCGACAAAACCAAGATCTAAGCTGTAGTTGAGAACGTTTTCGATCACGGCTGAAGTATCAAGAATACTGATATTAAAATCGACAGAAGGTTGTTTTTGCCTAAAAGCGGCTAACAGAGAAGGGAGAATGTAGGTGCCGGGAACTGTACTGGCGCCAATATAGATCAATCCTGAAGATTTTTCTCTCTGTCCGGACAGTTTTTCCCGGCATTCATCATTCAGATTAATGATTGATTGGGCATAGTCGAGGAATATTTTACCAGCTTCTGTCAAAGAAGGTTCGCGGGCTTTTGAGCGATCAAATAAGATAACACCAAGCTCTTCTTCCAGCGCTTTAACCCTTACGCTAACCGATGGCTGACTGATAAACATTTTCTCTCCGGCCTCTGAAAAGCTTTTAAGCAATGCTACATTAAGAAAAGCCCTAATCTGATCCAGATCCATCTTTAGCACCCTTTCAGAGGTAAATACGCTAATCCATTCTGTTCTATTATACGTTTAATCACAAAGAGCGTCCACGCCCGCCTGAACGCCTTTAATAATAAAAGACTCAAATTCCTGAATTATTAATAATAAAGATCCATATTATTAAGATTATTTATAAGCTAGGGGCCGTTAATGCTTTATAATAACAAGGGAATTATGGCTGCTGGCATAGCTCTTTTTAAATGCCTTAAAACAAATATGGTGTAAATAATAAGGAGAATTAATGGCTGCAAATTGTTACATCACCTTTCCAACTACATTTTATGCCATTCGTGCAGAAAGTGTGTTAAAAAAAACGCCTTACGGATACAAAATGGTACCGGTGCCACGTGTAATCAGTTCTAGTTGCGGGACGGCGTTACGCTGTGATTGTTCAGACCTCGCTAATATAAAAATTTGCCTCATGGAAAATGAGCTCGAACTCGAAGGATTCTATCATTTAGAGGAATGTGGCATGCAAATACCGGTGGTCAAGGAGCTTAATGCTGATGAATTGTGAGCAAAACAATAAGCAGAGCAGTGAGTATAATTTGTATTTTGACAATGCTGCAACTTCCTGGCCAAAACCGGAAAAAGTCTACGGGGCAGCTGAACTGCAGATGCGGCAGATGTGCGGAAATCCTGGACGATCAGGACATACGCGTACCCTGGAAGCCGATCGTCTGATTTATAAGGTGCGTGAAGCTTTAAGCACCCTATTTTCCGTAAACGATCCATCCCGGATTATTTTTGCCATGAATGCCACTGATGCTTTAAACATAGCTTTAAAAGGATTCCTTAACAGAGGCGACCATGTCGTTTTTACCGCAATGGAACACAATTCGGTCCTCAGACCCTTGGGTGCGCTAAGGAAAGAGAGTTGGATTACCTCAACAATGCTTCCCTGCTCGCAGGAAGGCTACCCGGATTTGGAATATCTTGAAAATATTTACCGTCCCCGAACCAGCCTGCTAGTCATCAACCATGCTTCAAATGTGATTGGTACCATAGCGCCCCTGGCAGAAATGATTAAATCAGCTCACAGCCGGGAGATTAGGGTTCTTGTCGATGCAGCGCAGACTGCCGGTGCTGTTGAACTCGATGCAGGATCTTTGGATATAGATATGCTGGCCTTTACCGGACATAAAAGCCTGCTCGGGCCAACCGGAACCGGAGGGCTTTACGTTAAAACAGGAATCAATCTTAAACCTTTACGCGAAGGTGGCACCGGCAGTCAGTCTGAGTCGGATTTGCATCCGGAGAGCATGCCCGAGCGTCTCGAAGCGGGAACTCTAAACAGTTCAGGCCTGGCCGGGTTGCTGGAGGGCTTAAATTTTATTAATAACACCGGGATAAACGTTATTCGGGATCATGAAACCGCATTACGCAGTTATCTTTATCAAAAGCTACAGGAACTGCCGAAAGTAAAGATCTATGGTCCGGCTGAAGCATCGAAGTGTGCTGGAAGCTTGTCATTTACCATACAAGATACTGATTGCGGCGAGATCGGCTATATTTTAGAAAACAGTTATGGAATTCTTTGCCGTACCGGGCTGCATTGCGCTCCACTTGCCCACCAGGCCATCGGTACATTTCCCTGTGGCACTGTGCGGCTGAGTCCCGGCTTTTTTACAACATTTAAAGATATCGATTACCTGATCGAAGCCCTGAAAGACATCCTTAATCTTACCGGAAGATAATAATAGTCCGATTAATAATTCAGCAGAGCGAGGTATAAAACGTGAGAGAAATAGACTGCCGAGGCTTAAACTGCCCTGAACCGGTCTTGAAAACAAAAGAAGCTTTAATGAAAAACCCTGGGGCAAGATTAGAAGTTATTGTCGATAATGAAACGGCTAGAGAAAACGTCCTGCGTTTTGCCCGGAAGCAGGGGCGAACCGTTCAGTGGAAGCAAAAAGAAGATTTTTATCAGATCTATATTTCAGGTAGCGACCAAACAGATAAAATTACAGCTAATGAAGGTATAATATCCGACAAAATTGCCGATCGGAGAGCAGTATTATTGGTCACTACCGACCAGTTAGGCCAGGGAAGCAGTGAACTGGGAAATCTGTTAATGCGTAATTTTTTATATACCCTGACCAAGAGAGAAGACCACCCCCAGGCGCTAGTTTTCATGAATACGGGCGTCAAACTTTGTATTGACGACTCCCCGGTAATCGATGAGTTAACCGAACTGCAGAGCAAGGGTGTTCAAATCCTGGTTTGCGGCACCTGCCTCGATTACTACCAGCTAAAAGAGCAGCACCGGGCAGGAGAGGTCAGTAACATGTATGATATTTCTGATCTTTTATTTTCTGGCAGGCAGGTTATCACAATCTAATATCTTGTGGTACAATAAAGAACAGGTAATGGAATAACGCCTGGAGGCTCATATAATTAATCCAACTGCTGCCAGCAAACCGCTGCATCCAAACAGGGCCCTGCTCTATATTGCTTTTGCTGCATTACTTTGGAGCACCAGCGGCCTCTTTATCAAACTGATCGACCTTAATCCCTTCGCTATAGCAGGATTGCGCAGTTTTATCGCTTCAATCCTGATCATCTCCTGGATGCGGGGTAAAATCCATTTTAACTTCTCATACCCCCAAGTTGCCGGGGCTCTGGCCTACGCCATCACAATGATATTATTTGTCAGCGCAACGAAGATGACTACTGCCGCAAATGCCATCCTTCTGCAATATACAGCCCCTGTTTTTACAGCACTCCTTGGCGCCTGGCTGCTGAAAGAAAAAGTAACCCGCTTTGACTGGTCAATTATTGCGGTAGTTATTGGCGGCATGTTGCTCTTTTTTATTGATCGCATAACTTATGCCGGTTTCTGGGGTAATATTATGGCTGTGGGCAGCGGTATAAGTATGTCATATTTTATTTTATGTATGCGTATGCAAAAGAGCGCTTCAACCCTGGAGACTGTATTACTGGGAAACCTGGTTACGGCGCTGCTCTGCCTGCCCTTTTATTTTCAGCAAGCACCGGCAGCCACTGATTGGCTAATCCTCCTTTACATGGGTACGATGCAAATTGGAGTGTCTTTCATGATTTATTCCACGGCCATTAAATATGTCAATGCCTTGGATGCAGTATTGGTGCAAACCTTTGATCCTCTGCTCAATCCATTCTGGGTTTACTTTGTTATTGGCGAAGCGCCGGGGCGATGGGCTATCTTGGGCGGCTTGATCGTTATGCTGGCTGTGACCATTCGGAATATCCATGTTAACCGCAATAATAAAAAGGCGCCCCGTGAGGCGCCTTTAACTCATTAATCCAGATAAAATTAGATATCCAACTTGATCTTACTGTCTGTCTGCCAAAACCTTTTTTATTCTCCGGCTGGGCAGCATTGGAGCTATTTTTTCAGGAACAAGCCCGTGCGGTAAAAATAGAATAACAATAATAATTACCGCGCCCAAAAGGGTAAATTCCAGCCAAAGCGGATCGATTCCCACCTGCAAAAGAAAGCCAAACCAGGTAGAGCGAAAGATGATAATCATGGTTCGCAGAATCGTCAACAGAAAAACACCCAAAAATACACCAATATTACTGCCAATACCACCGAGCATCATGTAAGCCCAGGGCCAGAATGTAAAGGTTAGCCTGGTTAAGCCGATAGCCGCTACAGAGCCGGTGTAGATAACATAAAGACCGCCACCGATCGCTGCAATAGCAGCACCGATTACCAGCGCCTGAGTCCGGACTTTAACGATGTTCAGGCCGGCAGCATTAGCTGAAAGGTCGTTGTCGCGCAGCATCCTTAAATTCCTGCCAAACGGTGACTGGGTCAACTTGTTCAGATAGATAAAAATCAGGACCGCGATTACAAAAAACACCGGAACAATAACACTGAAGCGGGCTGTCCCAAACATCCGGAAGGGATCAGGGACATTTACCGGCACACTGCCACCAACGATAATAGTCCAGTTATGACCGACCCACATGAAAAAGTCCCCGATAGCAAGCATCGAAATACCCAGATAACCTTCCTTTAAGCGGATCGCAGGCCTGGAAATAAGCCAACCAATTAAGGCTCCCGATAAAGCAGCGAGAACAAGGCACATGATCAGGAAGCCTAACGCTAATAACCAGTTACTGGCGAGCAGGGCATTAATTTCCGGAACAAGTCTGAAGTTCACGGTATCGGAGGCGTATTCTGCCCCGGCAGGCAAACCCATGAAAGCAGCCATAATCCTGCCCGGGATCGCTCCAACAGCAAAAGCGCCGGCGATAACCGCAGCCACCCGTCCAAACTGAGGAATACCGGAGTAACCACTTTCGAGGTTAAGACTCATCGTGATAATCGAGAAGATTGTAACCTGGATCAAAATGGTCAGAATAATCGAGATGCCGCGGCTGAAATAAAGAAACGCCAGCAAGGCTATGATTACAGCCAATACCAAGACTATCCTGCTTGCGAATAAAGCTTTATATTTATCACCAGTGCTCTCATTAGTGATCATGCGCTAGCACCTCTCTTCTGTCCAAAAAGATTTCTGATGATCTTAGCCAGCGGTATACCGGAAAGGCCCCGTGGAAAGACCAGCAAGGTCGCAGCCATGATAAACAGAGGGATCCCCATCCGATAGCCGAGAATCCAGGGTCCGAAGTTTTGAGCAAGTAAATAAACCCCGGCATATTCAGTCAGACCGATCACCATTCCTCCAAGGATACCACCGTAGATATTACCCAACCCGCCCAGGATTGCGCCGGCGAACATCAGCGGAATGGTATACATCCCCATAACCGGCGTGCCGGTCATAGCCATGGACATAAAAGATCCGCCAAGGCAGGCCATCCCACCGCTGATGATCCAGGATACCAGGTATACCCGGTCAGAGTTTATCCCGGATGCCCCGGCAAGAGTCGGGTTTTCAATTGTAGCCCGCATGGCAATACCAAATTTAGTTTTAGTTAAGAAGAAATGTAAAACAAGCAGAAAAACAATGGCAATCAGTGGCAGGATAAAAGCAGCTGCTCTTTCGCCAAATAACTCGAAGTCGAAAAGATTCATCGTTACCCTGCGTGGGAATAACTTATAGTTATAGGTCAGAAAATCAGCATACATCTGAATTAAGGACAACAGAATTAAATCATAACCCAGGGTTGACATCATCAGTGTAGTTTCTGCAGCCTTCCGGTATAAAAGCGGCCGGTTTAATCCATAATAACAGATAATACCGGTAATCGCCCCGATGATCAGCACAAAGGGATAATACTGATACGGCAAACCTCCGAAAAGGGTAACGCCTGTATAAACTACATAAAAACCGATTGTGGCCATACTGGCTACAGCAAAGTTAAAGGTCCGGGTTACTATATATAACAGAGTGATGCTCCCTGCCGTAAGGGCAAGGCCGCTGGCATAAACTAAACCGCTTGACAGCCAAGGTGCCATTAGTTATTGTCACTCCCTTCATCCGAAACCGATAGTTCAAAGTTTCCATCTTTTCCTGTCGCTTGCTTAATACCCAAGTACATTGAACAGAGTTCCGGTTCGTGGAGCAGACTGTCAGCCTGGCCTGAATATCTTACTTCACCGCTAACCAGTAGATAGGCGGTGTCTCCAATTTCCAGGGCTCTTTTGGCCATCTGTTCAACCATTAGTATGGTGATCCCGAGTTCATCCCTCATCCTGGCTACTTCCATCATTACCCGTTCGGCAATAATCGGCGCTAAGTCAGTGCTAAGCTCATCTAAAAGCATCAGCTTCGGGTTTTTCATCAATCCCATGGCTATAGCCAGCATTCTACGCTCCCCACCGCTCAGCGTTCCGGCCTGTCGATGGATGAATTTCTTTAAAACCGGGAATATCTCCGTCATCTGATCTGATTTATCTTTTACTTCAGATTTATTTAGCATATAACCGGCCATATGCAGGTTATCCAGCACAGAGAGTTCAGCAAAGACATTACCCATCTGGGGAACATATGATATGCCCTTTTGGGCCAGCTTATGGGTCACTACCCCTGATAGCTCTTCACCCGCAAATAATATTTCACCGGAAAAAACATTGGCGATGTTCATAATACTGCAAAGCAGAGTAGTTTTACCGGCGCCGTTGGGACCGACTACTACTGTTAAACCTTTATCGGGAACTTCAATATTTAAATCATAGAGGACCTGGAGCTTTCCGTAACCGGAATTAAGATTCTTAACCGTTAACATTACGCTGTCGCCCCCTCGCCTAAGTAAACTTCGATAACTTTAGGATCGTTAAGCACCTGTTCAGGGGTTCCTTCCGAGATCAGAGACCCGAGCTCCATGGCATAAATATAATCGGCAAAAGGTGCGGCAATGTCGATTCGGTGCTCGACAACCAGGAAGGTGAGGCCTTCGTCTTTGAGCTTTGAAACATGAGAAAGAATTTCGTCCGCCGAAGCAGGGTCGACTCCGCCAATCGGTTCATCAAGGGCAATCAGTTTAGCGCCTGATGAAAGACCCTTGGCAACCTCAAGCATCTTTAACTGGGCGGCACCCAGAGAGCTGCTTGGTAAATCCCAGTGTTTTTCAAGTCCTACTTTTGCCAGGATATCAAGGGCGTGAGCCATATTTTTTTCTTCCACATCAGCCCACTTATTGAGTGAATGTGCCTTAAAAGGAGCCTCACCCGGATTTCTCATCGCCCCGAGCACATTGTCAATTACCGTTAAGCCGATAAAGGGGAGCGGGATTTGGAAACTCCTGACAAATCCAACTTTGTAGATTTCGTGAGGTTTCCAACCTGTTATATCAATATCACCTAAAAACACCCTGCCGGAAGTAGGTTTTAAGATACCGGTACAGCAGTTAATTAATGTAGTTTTACCGCATCCGTTAGGGCCGATTAACATGGTGAATGTATTCTCTTTTACAACAATGCTAACATCATTTACCGCAATTAAACCTTCGAATGATTTTGTTACATTTTCGGCAACCAGAACATTACTCACTTCCACACCACCTTAAATGGGGGTCGGAGAACGCCCCGACCCCCGTAATCAATTGCTACCTGACTAACATTCTAGTAAACAGGTGTATTCCAGGTAATCTCCCTGGTTAAACCGTCAAAGAAACCTGGGGTATACCAACCGGCAAGATCTTCTGTCAGCATTACAACATCGTAATTAGCAAAGGAGCGATCACCGTATTCATTGAGTTCGATGTAGCCGCTGGCTCCATTATCCTTTGACCATTCCATAACTATGCCAGGTAGAACATCTTTAACAGCAGCTGAATCATAGCCAACCTGGTCAATGCTGAGCGCCAGAGCCCAAATGATGTCATAGGTGTTATAGGAATAGGCATCAGTTTCACGACCCAGCAGCTGCTGGATGTGATCTCTAACGCGAGCATAATTAACACTATCGTCTTCAGGCTTGTTCATCGTGTTGGCGAATTTAACATCGCTGGCAAACTGAGCAGCCGTTGGGGTTTGAAGCAGCGCTTCCGAGAAAGCGGTACCGTCGCTGCCAATCCAGTAAACCTGGCTTAACTGCGGGTATTTTGAAGCTTCGACCATGAAGGGCACAACTTCTTCAAAACCGATCACATTAACCCCGATGGTTTCAATGGCTACACCTGCTGCCACTGCATCAGAAATATATCCATCAAGCAGAGCGGCTTCCGAGGTGAAAGCTTCCTGCAGCGGGTCATAGCGAAGTTTGTTGGAATCTATCGCAATCCCAAGCTCAACCGCAGATGCTTCGGCAGCGGCTTGCAGACCGTCACCCCAGGTATCACCGCGCCAGGCAAAAACCAAATGCTCAATACCTGCAGCCTGGGCCACTGCAGCAATAGCCGGACCCTGTACGTCATCAGTGGTGCAGAATCTCAGTAAAAAATCATCGGCAATAGACAGCGCCGGTGAAGTTGAAGACGGGGAGATGTAAAGAATCTGGTTGGCGTTGGCAAAAGCCAGACACTCCTGGGCAACACCACTGGCCTGCGGGCCGGCGAAGAACATAACTCCTTCTCCGAACCAGCTCTGCATCTTGGTCAGCCCGACAGGACCTTCAGTAGCGGTATCGTCGATTTCCAAACGCAGACGCCAGTCTTTTCCTTCAGCTTCCAGCCACTCATTAACATCGGCAGCTGCCAGCTTGGCAACTTCTGCACTGTTTTCACCGAAGGTGCTGAGCACACCGGTTAACGGGAAAATCCCGACGATTGTGTGGGTAGTAGTGCCGGTATCTCCACCGTCACCGGTTCCTCCACCACAGCCGGCCACAAATGCCATTGCCATGATGCCAATCAGTAAAAGAACAAAAAACTTACTCTTCAATTCATAAACCCCCTTAGTCAATTAAAGTCACAAAATAATACTCCGAGTCCGAAAAATACCTTCCCAAATTCATGATTCCTGGACAATTAATCTGAGGCCTCACCTCCCTGATTAATACACATGAAAGAAAAGCATTAATATACTCAGATATTACAGTGCTTACGGCATATTTGGATAATATTTCCACACGGAAAGTTGATACTAAATTATAATAGCAAAATCGAGTCGATGTCAACTACATTTCTGCTTTGCTGCTTGGATTATTTAGAAATAGTAACTTAATGCCCAGGCCAGATGAATTAATGCTGCTACTGAACCGATAATTGCCAGGTTCCGGTGCAAATTGAAACGCGGTTTCGGCTTAAACTGGTTTTTAAAAACAGTTACGACCAGTATTGCCGCCAGATAAAGAATAGCGGCAACAACCCCAAACCAGCCGAAAGCAGGTAGTTGAATCATTTTTCTTCACCTCCTGATTCTCTTATCACTTTCATTTGATTTTATGAATAATCTTAGTATTCGCTCCTGAACCAACATTTCCTACCAGGCAAGTTGTAATTTAGCGATGCATTTTTAAATTAACTGATCTATGCCGGTACGGCACAAGGCCTCCCTTATCTTAGGGAGGCCTTGATTTATAAAATATT
>CAYTER010000044.1:0-17699 GCA_964436815.1 uncultured Syntrophomonadaceae bacterium | reverse complement strand
ACCTCCGGCCTCTTGGTCCCGAACCAAGCGCGCTACCAAGCTGCGCTACGCCCCGCTGATGTAATTAAGATTATAGCACAGCAGTTTTAACAGGACAATAGCATGATTTCGGCAGCTCTGCCTTGAGAAAAAATTAACTTGTCAAATAATTTGCAATTTTATTGACAAATGTTTTTCACCCCTTTATAATGTTTTAAAGAAAGTGATGTACTATCAATTCATGCTTTAATTGTTTATGGTTTTACTGATTTGGCTTTGGGAAGGCGGTATTTTATTGCAGTATATTGTTTTTATCGGCATTATCCTGTTAATTTCCTGGGGTGTCAGGTTGCTGATTCACCGGGATCTTAAGAACCGGAAACGTTAGTTATAGTTTGCCGGTTTTCTTGAAAGGAGGATCTGTCATATGCTTAACGCGGTTATCTTCATAGCTATATTTCTGACGGTTGCTCTTTTAATCAGGTATATGGTAGTGCGCGATCTAAAACGGATCGGCTAAATTGACTTTACATCTAAATATTAGTTAATTGCGAAAAAAAGTATTTGCATTTTTTATAAGTACCGTTAAAATATAAGGGGTGTCGCTGACATCCCTTTGCCTGTTTTAAGCAGCTTACAATAGAGGTGAGCCAGGTGAAACTGCAGAAAAGGGTTGGTATTCCCCGCGCCCTTTCATACTACACATTCTTCCCGCTCTGGAAAGAGTTCATTGAAAAGCTGGGTTATAAAGTGATTATTTCCAGCCCGACCAATCGGAAAATCCTTGAGGACGGTATCAAGGAAACGGTTAATGACGCCTGTATACCGATTAAGGTTTTTCACGGCCATGTGCTTGATTTAATCGGAAAAGTCGAATATATATTTATCCCGCGGATGGTCAGCGCTGACGGCAAGTCTACCTTCTGTCCCAAATTCTTAGGCTTACCCGATATGGTTAGGTTTATTGATGTACCCCTGCCGGTATTAATCGATACCCGTTACAATCGCAGTGGCTTACCGGGCGGATTGTCCCGCTTTTTCTACTCGGTCGCCTCTGCCCTGGAGGTTAAGAACCCGCTGAGAATGCTAAAGGCAGCCCTGAGTGCGGTGATCACCAATCAGCGTTACAGGAAATTACTGCAGATTGGCTACAAACCTCCTGAAGCTTTGACCCTGGTTAGTGATCGCCAGGCAAAAAAAGGCAGTTATCGTAAGGAGCATATTGCGCCACAGGTTGAAGATAACGATATAACCATTGCCCTGCTCGGTTATCCTTATGCCGTTTTTGACCCTTATATCAGTGCCGGAATCTACAATAAACTGATCAAGCTTGGTGTCAGGGTTACCACTTTTGAGCAGATCCCCAATCGAATAATGCGCCGCTACTCTAAAGTAATGCCGCAGAATTTTTTCTGGTATTACAGCAACCAGGTTTGCTGGGCGGGGCTATACCTGCTGGATCATAAAAATCTGGTTGACGGTATTATCCATATTACCGCTTTTGGCTGCGGACCCGATGCTATGGTTGATAAAACGCTGGAGATTGAGGCAAAAAGAGCAGCCCTGCCCTTCTTAAGCCTGGCTATTGACGAGCATACCGGCGAAGGTGGCGTGCAAACCCGTCTCGAGGCTTTTGTCGATATGCTTAAAATCAGAAAGTCGAAAAACAAGGTGGGATAAACCTGGATGGATAAAGTATTCTTAGGGATTGATGTCGGCTCAGTCAGCACAAATCTTGTCCTATTGGATGGATATGACCAGGTGATTGCCTATGAGTATTTGCGGACCCGCGGTCAGCCGATCCAGGTGGTGCAGGAAGGGCTTAAATATATAGAGCCAAAACTCCCCGCAGGTGCTGTGGTCGGTGGTGTTGGTGTAACCGGGAGTGCCCGCAGCTTAATTGGCGTTGCCGTTGGCGCCGATGTTGTAAAGAATGAGATAACTGCCCATGCCGTTGCAGCCGACCTGGTTGTTCCTGGCGTGCAAACTGTCCTTGAAATTGGCGGTCAGGATTCCAAACTAATTATCCTGCGCCACGGTGTAGTCGTCGACTTTGCCATGAACACCGTTTGTGCCGCCGGAACGGGCTCTTTTCTCGATCACCAGGCTGCCCGGCTCGGTATCCCGATCGAAGATTTCGGAGCGCTGGCTTTAAAAAGCACTCAGCCGGTTCATATTGCCGGGCGCTGTTCGGTTTTTGCCGAATCGGACATGGTCCATAAACAGCAGACCGGCCATTCACTTGAAGCGATTATTGCCGGACTGTGTGAAGCGCTGGTTCGTAACTACTTAAATAATGTCGGTAAAGGCAAGGAGATCCTGCCGCCGATCGTCTTTCAGGGCGGGGTGGCTGCCAACCAGGGCATCAGGGCTGCCTTTGAAAAAACTTTAGGTTTCGAAGTGGTTATTCCTGAGTACTATCATGTCATGGGTGCGATCGGCGCAGCTGTGCTGGCCCGTCTGGAAATGAACAATAGTAAAGGGCAGACTGCTTTTCGGGGATTTGCTTTAAGCGATTTGCAATATGAGTCTACAGCCTTCATCTGTGACGGCTGTCCCAATATTTGTGAGATTGTGAATCTGATCCTCGACGGAGATCTTCTGGCTCGCTGGGGAGGCCGCTGCGGTAAATGGGAAGAGCAAGCTGAAGCGGTTACGGGAGGATATGAAAATAATCGGAGCAGCTAGGGTGGCTGAACCTTTATTTTAAAGGAAATCCCAGCAGCTTGCTTGCTTTTTAGCCTTTGTGATATAGTTAACGATGGTTCGCCTGTTTATTTTTTTGATTAAAATTTAAAGGCGGTGTTATCGTTAATGGACTTATACCTGGGCCGGATTGCCAAAGTTCAGGAAAAAATGCGCAGTGAATCTTACGATAGTTTACTTCTCGGACCCACTCCCAATATGTATTATTTTACAGGATTGCAGACTTCTCCGGATGAAAGGCTCCAGTTGATTATTATTCCGGCTGATGGAAAACCTGCTGCCGTTCTGCCTGAAATGTACATGGATAAAGCGAAGGCGGTGCTAGGCAGCAGCTTTACCCTCGAAGCATGGACAGACGATAAGGATCCTTTTCAGCTGGCAGGGTTGCGAATCAAATCCTATAAAAGCAAGAGTCTGGCCGTTGATAACACCATCCGCGCCGATCATTTAATCGGCTTGATTAATATTTTACCCGAATCAGAGTTTGTCGAAGCAGAGCCGCTTACCAAAGCGCTCAGGGCTTTTAAGGACAATGATGAAATCAACCTCATGCATGAAGCCGGCAAGATGGCTGATCAGGTCATGGCTAAGGTTCTGGACTTAATTAAACCCGGTATCAGTGAGAAAGAATTGGCAACCCGGATTGAGATGGAATATAAAATAATTGCCGATGATATCTCTTTTAAGCCGATTGTCGCTTCAGGCCCCAATGCAGCTCAGCCGCATCACAGCCCGGGAGATCGCCTGCTGGAAAAAGGCGACTTCATCGTTGTTGACTGCGGAGCGCTCTTCAAGGGGTACTGCTCAGATATAACCCGCACTTTTTGCCTTGGTAAAGCTACTGCTGAAATGAAAGAAGTCTATGAGGCAGTGAAGGAAGCCAATGCCGCTGCCTTCAGGGCTTTGCAGGATAATAGCGGTTTAAGCGGTGCCGGAACTGACGCCATTGCCCGTAAGGTCATTACCGATGCCGGCTACGGGCCCTACTTTAACCATCGTTTGGGTCATGGTATTGGCCTGGAAGTCCACGAGGCACCTTACCTGGTTGAAGGAAACGACGAACCGCTGCAAAATGGCGCTGCTTTTACCATTGAACCCGGAATCTACCTGTCCGGTAAGTTTGGGGTGCGGATTGAAGATGTGGCAGTTATAACCGGTGAGGGTCCGCGGCTCTTAACCGCTTACAATCGTGAGCTGATTGAACTGTAATAGTTGCTATGATCGGCATTAGTTAAACCCTTAAATAATTAAAGGATTTTTCCTTTTTATGTCGAAGGTACAGAGCTGATCTAACTCTATGTTATGTCAATCTCGTTGTTAAATATGACATTTGTATTCCTTTAGGGGGGTGATGGGCAAACAGATAAGCTTTATCATTTTTGGCTTTGGATTTAATACATTATAGGAGGGTGACAATGCTTAAAAAGAGTCTGTTTTTACTGTTAGTATTTGCTATGGTCTTCAGCCTGATCGGCTGTGGCCAGCAGGATGCTGCACCTGCTCCGGATGAGCCGGCAGCTGAGGATGACTGGAAGATCGGTATTATGTCCAGCACCGTAACCCAGAATGAAGAAGAATTCCGTATGGCTGCCCAGATGCAGGAAAAATACGGAGCAGATCGCATTCTGCATACCACTTATCCTGACAAGTTCATGGATGAGCAGGAAACAACCATTACCAACATGCTGGAAATGGCTTCAACCCCCGGCGTAAAAGCCCTGATTATGGTTCAGGCTGTTCCGGGTGCAGTAGCTGCCGTGGACAAAGTTCGCGAACTTTATCCCGACATGCTGATTATTCTCGGTTCTCCCCAGGAGGATCCGGATATTATCGCTCAGAAGGGTGATATCGTTTTAAACACCGACGACCTCGGCCGTGGTGACCAGATTGCTGAGCATGCCAAGGCTCTTGGCGCGGAAGTTTTGGTTCATTACTCTTTCCCTCGTCACATGTCGATTGAAATGCTGGCTGAGCGCCGCCGTATGATGAAGGAAAAAGCAGAAGAACTGGGTATGCTTTTTGTAGACGAGGATGCTCCAGACCCAACCGGTGACGCAGGTGTTCCCGGAACCCAGCAATTCATTATGGAAGATGTTCCCCGCAAGATTGCCCAGTACGGCCCGAACACTGCAGTTTTCGGCACCAACTGTGCAATGCAGGAGCCTCTGATCCGCCAGGCGATTGAGTACGGCGGAATCTTCCCCGTCCAGTGCTGCCCCTCTCCCTACCATGCTCTGCCGGCAGCTCTTGGTATTGAAGTGCCGGAAGATAAGAAGGGCGACGTGCCCTGGATGATCGAGCAGCTTGGCATTAAATGTGCCGAAGCTGGCGCAAGCGGCCGTGTGGCCACCTGGCCGGTTCCGGTTAACATGATGTACATTGAAGCCGGTGTTGAGTATGCTATTGAGTACCTCAATGGCAACACCAACGGTAAAGTGGACAAAGCCAAACTGGTTTCGATTATGGAGAGTATTGCCGGTGGTTCGGTTACTCTGACCGAGTATCCCGGAACAGATAATTACTTCCTCTATCTGTCCGACCACATCATTTTCTAAACCTAGTATTCCTGAGCTGAGCAGGGTTGCCTGGAAACAGGCAACCCTGCGGCTTAATTTGCCCTAGCATGGAGGGGAACGTATGGCAGAAGAATACCTGCTTCAAATGGAGAATATCTGTAAAAGTTATTACGGAACCAAGGTTCTTACCGATGTTAAGCTAGCCCTCAAGCCGGGAGAGATTCACGCCATAGTCGGAGAAAACGGCGCCGGCAAATCGACGCTAATGAATATCCTTTTCGGGATGCCGGTGATTCAGTCAACCGGAGGATGTGAAGGAGAAATCTTAATCGATGGTCAGCCTGTTCAGATCATGTCTCCTCTCCAGGCGATGGATTTAGGTATCGGTATGGTTCACCAGGAATTTATGCTGCTTCCAAATTATACTATTACCGAAAATATTAAATTAAACCGTGAGATTCTCAAAGACAATATCGTCAGCCGAGTTTTTGGTAAAAATTTAAAAACGCTTAATTACCGGGCAATGAATGCCGATGCCCGCAAAGCTTTAGACAGCCTGGATATCGGAATCGAAGAATTTGTTAAGGTAGCCGGTTTGCCTGTAGGGTACATGCAATTTGCTGAAATAGCACGTGAAATCGATAAGACCAATATCCGAATGTTGGTTTTTGACGAACCGACTGCCGTTCTAACCGAAAGCGAAGCCTCCAACCTGCTCGAAGCGATGCGCAAAATTGCAGGGCGGGGGATTGCCATACTATTTATAACCCACCGTCTGGATGAAGTGATGGAGATCGCCGAAAATATTACTGTTTTACGCGATGGCCGTCTCGTGGCGACCAAGCGTACGGAAGATACCGACATCTTCGAATTGGCCGAGCTGATGGTAGGGCGCAAGGTTGAGAAACTTTTTGACCGGACCAGTCAGGTCAAAGCAGGCGAAGCTGCTATTAAGATTGAAGATTTAAAAGTCAGTATGCCTGGAGAAGTGGTCAAAGGAATTGACCTGGAGATTTTCAGGGGCGAAATTTTTGGTATCGGCGGTTTAGCCGGGCAGGGCAAAATCGGCATTGCCAATGGGGTGATGGGGCTTTATCCTTCCGAAGGCAGTGTAAAAGTTAATGAACAGGTCTTGACTTTAAATAACCCCCGGGAATCAATGAATCTTGAACTGGCATTTTTATCCGAAGACCGCCGTGGAGTAGGCCTGCTCTTAGATTCTTCAATTGAACTTAATATCGTTGTTACCGCAATGCAGAACAAGGGGCGGTATTTAAAGAAGTTTGGTCCCCTAACCCAAATTGACAGCGCAGCGGTGAGGGCGCATTCCCTTAAACTAATTAAAGAGCTTGATATCCGCTGTACCGGCCCTACCCAGTTGGTGAAAAGATTAAGCGGGGGCAACCAGCAAAAAGTTTGCATTGCCCGGGCGCTGACTCTAAATCCGGAGATACTATTTGTTTCTGAACCGACCAGGGGTATTGATATCGGTGCCAAACGCCTTGTTTTAGAAACCCTGGTTAGATTGAACGAGGAAATGGGCATGACCATTATCATGACCTCCAGCGAACTGGCGGAACTGCGCAGTATCTGCGACCGGATCGCGATTATTTCTGATGGCAAGGTTGCAGGAATCCTGGAACCGGAAGCTTCAGATGTTGATTTCGGTCTGCTCATGGCCGGACAAGTTGACAGGAAAGGAGCTTAAAACGATGCAAAAAGTTTTAAAGGATTTTGTAAGCACTTTCGGGATACCAAGGCTGATTATTTTAGGCTTTTTCCTGTTGCTTTGTGTTATGGCCGTTATGTTGGAGTTGGATTTTTCCGAACTGATGTCGGCCAGTCTGGTGAGGATCGGCATGAATGGCATCCTGGTGCTGGCAATTCTACCATCGATAGTCTGCGGCACCGGTCCGAATTTTGGCTTATCGTTGGGGATCATCTGCGGATTGCTGGGTGGCTTAATCGCCATGGAGCTAACTCTAAACGGTTTTACCAATTTTTTTGCCGCTGTTGCTTTTTCCATCCCCTTTGCCGTTCTTGTCGGCTGGGGCTATGGGGTTTTACTTAACAAGGTTAAGGGTTCGGAAATGATGTTCGCTATTTTTGTGGGCTGGTCGATTGTCTCCGTGATGAAAATCGGCTGGCTGCTTTTGCCGTTCAAAAACCCGGAAATGGCCTGGCCGATTGGCCGCGGGGTGCGTGTAACCATCGCCTTGCTTAACCGTGAAGTAGCCCAGCTGCTTAATAATTTTTGGGCTTTTGATATCGGCAATGTGACCATCCCAACCGGGCTGCTGCTAGTTTTTGTCGTTTGCTGCCTGATACTCTGGTTATTCATGCGCAGTAAAACCGGAATGGCCATGTACGCGGCCGGTGATAACCCCCGGTTTGCTGAAGCAGCCGGAATTGACGTTGATAAACACAGGATTATCGGGACCATCGTCTCTACCATATTTGGCGCGGTGGGTATCCTGGTCTATGCTCAAAGCTTTGGGTTTTACCAGCTCTACGAAGGCCCAATGATGATGCCTTTTATTGCCATCGCTGCCATCCTGATCGGCGGCGCCTCAATTAAAAAAGCATCGATCACGAATGTTATTGTTGGCTCTTTCCTCTTTTTCGGGATTCTGGTGGTTGCCATGCCGGTAGCCAATACATTTACGGCTGATATAGCCAGTATGGCTGAGATTACCAGGCAGATCATACAAAACGGCATAATTCTCTATGCCTTGATGCAGGCAGGGAAGGGGGATGGAGCGTGATGAAAAATACTCCGAAATTAGATCTTGATCCCGGTTATGATTTTAAGCGTAAAATAAGATCTTTTTTGACTAATAATATGGTCACGATCATGTTCATCGCTTTAAGTTTGATAGCCTTTCAGGTTTCAGGTATGAACTCTAATCTATATTTCACAGATATTATATCGCGCCTGTCAAGAAACTCTTTTACTGTTCTTTCCCTGATCATTCCGGTTATTGCGGGGATGGGGTTAAACTTTTCAATCATTGTTGGCGCCATGGCAGCCCAGGCGGTGATTATCTATGTAACCCACTGGGGAGTGCCCGGTTTTGCCGGAATCATGCTCTGTATCGCCCTGGTTACCCCTCTCTCGGTTCTGCTTGGCTACCTGACCGGTAATCTCTTTAACCGGGTTAAAGGCCAGGAGATGATTACCGGCCTGATTTTCGGCTATTTTGCCATGGGTGTTTACACCTTTATCTTTCTACAACTGGTCGGTGGTATATTGCCGATGGATAATGAAGTTCTGGTCCTAAGTTCCGGGGTTGGGATCCGGACCACCATTGATTTAACCGGAGGATTAAGATACGGGCTTGACGACCTTTTCCGCTTACCTTTGCCGATCATGATGATCATTGCCGGCGGGGTTGGCGTAGTTTGGCAGCTTTTTGTTTTCTTTAAATCGGACCGGTTTAAATCAGAAAGACTGAACCTGATTATCTGGTTACTGATATCTGCCCTGGTTGTTGTTGCGGCCTTTGTTTTAATGAATAGCAACTCTCCGTTAAAAAATATCAGTATTCCGGCGGCTACCTGGATCGCGATTATTGCACTATGTTTCTTTCTCTTTTTCTTCACTAAAACTAAGCTGGGACAGGACATGCGCTCAGTAGGTCAGGATCGTCACATTGCTGCTGTCTCTGGTATTAATGTTGACCGGGTCAGGGTAATCGCGATTATCATGTCTACAGTCCTTGCTTCCTGGGGGCATATCATCTTTCTGCAGAATATGGGGGCCTGGAGCACTTACGGCAGCCACATGCAGATTGGTTTTTATGCTATCGCTGCCATCCTGATCGGCGGGGCGACCGTCTCAAAAGCTACTATCGGCCAGGCGCTGCTGGGGGTCTTTTTATTCCACACCCTCTTTATCGTCGCACCGGCGGCAGGACGGGAGCTCTTCGGGGATGCCCAGGTCGGTGAGTACTTCAGGGTTTTTGTTGCTTACGGCGTCATCGGGGTAACCCTGGCGATGCATGCCTGGAAGAGCAGACTGCAGAGTATGCAGAAAATAAAAGAATTAAAAGAGCAGGAAAGTAAAGCTGGCTAATTAACTTCTGTTCGAAGCTGCCATAAAGTTAACAGAGACTTAAAGGCGGCTAAATCGCAGTTCTAAAGGGCGCGCTGCGCCCTTTCTTTATCAAAAGAATAGGATGTGAATCTAATATGACCATATCTCCCGAAAAACTGCTCAGCGATCTGATCAAGATCAATACGGTTAACCCCCCGGGCGGTGAAACTGCGGCCGCTGAATATTTAAAAAAGCTTTTCAAGGAAGCCGGGGTTGAAAGTGAAATCATAGAGCCTGAACCGGGCCGGGGGACTTTTATGGCCCGGATCGGCAGCGGAGAGAAAAAATTGCTCTTTGCATCACATCTCGATGTCGTTCCGGTTGGCGATGACTGGGATTTTGATCCCTTTAGCGGGGAAATTAAAGATGGAAAGATTTTCGGCCGTGGCGCGCTTGACTGTAAAGACCTTACAGCGGCAGAGGTAGTTGCCGCCCTGGAACTGTTGGCTGAAGGCGTTCCTCTTAATGGTGAATTGATTATCGCGGCGATGGCGGACGAAGAAAAAGGCGGGAACTTAGGAGCGGCTCATCTGATCAAAAAAGAACCGGAGAAAGTTAAAGCTGATTATGCCGTAAATGAAGGGGCAGATCAGCCAATTTTGATCAACGGAAAGCTTGCTTATTTCATCCAGGTTGGCGAAAAAGGGACTGCCTGGTGTACTTTAAAAGCCCATGGTGTCGCCGGTCACGGCTCTATTCCAACCCTGGCCGATAATGCCGTGGTTAAACTGGCTCGCGCTGTCAGCCGGCTGCATAACTACCGGGCCGAGGTGGTAGTGGTCCCTGAAGTGGAAAAGCTCTTAAAAAGCCTGGCCAAACTTTGTAACTTAGAGCTAAAGACCTGTTCAGCTGACGATGTTGATGCCCTCCTTGAACAGCTGCCTCTTGAAAAAGCCTTTGTTGAAGCCCTGCGTTCAATGACCAGGATGACAGTATCACCAAATCAGATCCGTGGTGGCACAAAAACTAATATTGTTCCGGATTATTGTGAGGCCGATATCGATATTCGCATCCTGCCCGGACAGGATAATGAATATGTCGAAAAAGAACTGCGGATGATTATTGGTAAAGATATTGAGATTGAATTTACTGAATCCAAGGCTCCTACCTTTTCAAGTGCAAGTGATTCTTTTTACCGCCTCATGGAGGAAGTTACTTTAGGTTTGACCGGGAAAGACACGATCTGCTTGCCGGTTATCTCTTCCGGATCAACTGATTCCAAGTACTTGCGGGGGGCCGGGATTCCTGCTTACGGGATCGGACACATGGCTGCCGGTTTTGATCAGGAAGCCAGGAGTACCATACACGGTCGAAACGAGCGAACCGATGTGGTCAGCCTGAGGCTTAAAACAGATTTTCTGAAAGAACTGGCCCGCCGCTACTTAGCTTAAAATATTTTGCGCTATAATGTTTTTAGGCTAAGGCAATCGGAACCTCTTTATTTTGTAACCGGAGGTTAGTTTAATTGAAAGTTGCTTTCGGGCATATGGGCACCCTGACCCCGATCATGGAAATGATCTTAGAAGATCTCGGTCATCAATCAATTACTCCAACCAGGCCGACCAGACAGACCTTGGCGTTGGGGGCCAAATACTCTCCGGAATTTGCCTGCATTCCCTTTAAAATTGTACTCGGTACCTACGTAGAATGCCTGGAGCGCGGTGCTGATACGCTGGCCAGCGGAGGCGGTTACGGACCATGCCGTGCCGGACTCTACGGAGAGTTGCACGGCCGCATTTTGAAAGATCTCGGCTATGAATTCAACTTCATTTTTTTCTGGCCGCCGCTTAAAAAACCGCTTCATTTTATCCGGCAACTGAAAAAACTTAAAGGTAAAAACTCCTGGCTTAAAGTTATCCGCACGATCCTCAAAGGATACCGGAAACTTGTCATCCTTGACGATCTGGAACTTTTGGCCCAGAAAATAAGGCCTCTTGAAGTTAAGAAGGGAACAACCTCCAAAGCTTTTGAAAAGGCCCTGAAGCTAATGCGGGCGGCTAAAACAGATCAGGAGATTGCCAGTTCAGGTGAGACGGCAAAGGCGTTGCTTAAAAAGGTTGAAATCGACTCTTCACGCCGCACGCCTTTAAAAGTAGGGATTATCGGAGAAATCTATGTGCAGCTTGAACCTTTTGCAAATTTCTATCTGGAAGAACAGCTTGGCCACATGGGGGTCGAAGTGCGTCGCAGCATCTATCTGGCCGGTTACACACACCACGATGTCTTGTCGACCAAGGGTGACATGGGCAGCAGAAAACTGGCTATGCCCTACCTCGGTCAGAAAGTGGGCGGACATGGCCAGAACAGTGTTGGTGATATTATCCGCTATGCCAATATGGGTTACGATGGTGTGGTTCAGCTGGCACCATTCTCCTGTATCCCTGAGATTGTAGCAAAAAGTTTAGTCCCCCGGCTGAGTAAAGAATATGGGATACCGGTTCTGACTTTATTCATTGATGAACAGACTGGTGCTGCCGGAGTGCAGACACGGCTTGAGGCTTTTGTCGATATGATGGAACAACGTCGTTCGCGTAAACTCGACCTGGGCGCCTGAACAAACTGAGAGCGTATTTTCTACCTTCAAATATTAAACACAGGAGTTCTTTCTTTGCCCCTGCAAATAGGTTCAATTAAAGTCGATCCCGGCCTGGTTTTGGCGCCCATGGCCGGAGTTACCGATCACCCCTTTCGTCTTCTGGCTAAGGAACAGGGCTGCCGATTGCTCGTTTCGGAGATGATCAGCGCCAAAGGTTTGACCCATTCAAACAACCGCAATCGATCGTTGCTCTATTTTACTGAAACGGAAAAACCGATCGGCCTGCAGATCTTTGGTTCAGATCCGGCCATTTTAGCCCGCGCTGCGGTTACAATTGAGGAGCGCGGTGCTGATTTTATCGATCTGAACCTGGGCTGCCCGACCCGTAAAATTACCCGTAATGCGGAAGGCGGAGCTTTGCTGCGCCAGCCGGATCTCTGCAGCAGGATCTTTAAAACGGTAGTTGACGCTGTCAGCTGCCCGGTTACCGTCAAATTGCGCAAAGGGTGGGATGAGCATTCTTTTACCCTGCCGGAAATTGCTTTACGGGCAGAAGAGGCTGGTATAAGTGCCCTCACAGTGCACGGCAGGACAGTTGAGCAGGGCTATAGCGGCAGTGCCGATTGGGATGCGATCAAAAAAGTTAAAAAGCTGGTCGCAATCCCGGTGATCGGTAATGGCGATGTTGACTCCCCCCAGGCTGCACAAAAAATGTTTGAATACTGCGGTTGTGATGGCATTATGGTTGGCCGGGCAGCGAGAGGGAACCCCTGGATATTCAGAGATATTTTAGCCTTGCTTGCCGGAGAACCGATCCCTGAAAAACCTTCACTGGATGAAATTATTAAAATGGTGATCAGACACTTTAAGCTGCTTGTGGAGCTAAAGGGAGAAGCGGTCGCCACGCGGGAGATGAGGCGCCACGGGTCCTGGTACATCAGGGGCTTGCCAGGTTCGGCTGCAGCCCGCCAGGAGCTGATTCATGCTGCCGGCATTGATCAATTCGAAGCCATTCTGCACCGGCTATCATTAATAAACAAAGAATTATATTGAATTGTAACTTGATCGCTTAAGTGCTAAAATGCATGTGATCACAAATTTGTGCACACTTATTAAGCAGGGGAGCCGCTGCAGATTGAAATCGGAACGGGTTTTCAGGATCGGTGAAAAACTAATCAGTCTGGATAAAATACTGCGCCAGGTTGAGAAAGCCCTTGAACTGCGGGAAAAAGGGCAATCTCAGCAGGATGCCGCCTTCAGGCTGCACCTGGACCGCAGTTTTATTTCTAGGCTCGAGTCAATCGGAGAGATCAGAAAAGGCAGGCGGATAGCGGTCATCGGTTTTCCCTTAGCCAACAGCAGTGAACTCTCTGAGATCTGCCGGGAGTATGGTCTGGATTTCTATTTGCTGCTAAACGATCGGGAGCGCTGGGAGCTGGTGCAGGATAAACAGGCTCTCGATTTTTTTAATCGCATGTTAGCTATTGTTACACGGCTGCGTGAATACGACACGCTGATTATGATTACATCTGAAAAGTGGTTTCATCTGGCCGAAGCGCTGCTCAATCTGCAGATTATTTTCATCAGCCTCGGTCCCACCCCAATCAGTGAAGACCATATAATCGAGCCTCAGCTGCTTAAAGATAAAATCAGGCAAGTATTGCAGGATTGAAAGGAGAAAAAATAATTTGAAACGTGTGGTCGGCATCAGCCTCGGTTCTTCATCAAGGGATCATGTTGTCACTGTTGAACTCAAAGGCGAAGAGTACAGGATTGAACGGATCGGTACCGATGGTAATATGAAGAAGATGGTGGAAAAAATTGCTGAACTGGATGGCAAGGTGGATGCTTTTGGCTTAGGCGGGATGGACATTTATGTCTATGCTGTCGATCGGCGCTATACCTTCAGGGATGCTAAGCGAATCATCAAAGCTGCCCGAAAAACTCCGATTGTTGATGGTTCTGGACTCAAAAACACCCTCGAGCGAAGGGCGATCGAGTATCTGGCCGGACATACGGATCTTTTCCTGACACCGCGTAAGGTCCTGCTCATGAGCGCGATGGATCGTCTCGGTATGGCGCAGGCGCTGGAGAAAACCGGCGCCATCATGACCTACGGAGATATCCCCTATGTTCTCGGATTGCCCGTTCCGCTATCTTCTTTAAATACCCTGGCGGCTATTGCCAGAATAATTGCTCCGTTGGTTTGCCAGCTTCCGTTTACGATGATCTACCCGACAGGTGACAAACAAACAGTTAACAAGCCCCGTTTTCCTCAATATTTTGAGCAGAATGACATTATTGCCGGGGACTTTCATTTTATCCATCGCTATATGCCTGCCGAACTGCCCGGAAAAACAGTAATCACTAATACCGTGACTCGCGGGGATGTCGATTTTTTAAGAAACAGCAAAGTTAAAACCCTGGTTACCACCACACCGGAGATGGAAGGGCGCTCCTTCGGTACCAATGTCATGGAAGCCTTGCTGGTCTGCATGGCCGGATGCGATCAAGAGCTGACTGAGGAACACTACAACCAACTGCTGGTTGAACTGGAGCTGAAGCCGCGCATTTTAGACCTTTAACGCGGATCTGTTCTGATTGAAACTGTCCAATCGAGCCGGGACAAATTCCCGGCTTGCTGATTTGATCTTGTAATCATGCTGCTGTTCCTGTAGAATACAGCCCAAGAACTTTCAGGGGAGTCGGTGGCATTGGGACAGAACAGGATCGGTTTAATTGGCTGTGGAGAGATGGGCTCGGCCCTGGCCCGGGGGATGATCAAGGCGGGCGGAATTGATCCCTCAGCGGTTTATGTCTATGATTTAAATAAAGAAAGAGAAGCTTTGCTGGCGGATGAACTCAGCTGCAATAAGGCTGAGACGCTTGAAATTATGGTTCCAAAATGCCGGTTCCTGTTCATTGCCGTTAAACCGCAGGATGCCGGTGATCTGCTCAGCAGCATAAAAAGCCTGATTTACCGTGACCAGATCATTATATCGATCGCTGCCGGCATAACTATCAACTTCATCCAGAAAGCTCTGCCCGCAGAAACTAAAGTAATCCGCCTGATGCCCAACACCCCCTGCCTGATTGGAGAAGGCGCGGTAGTGATCAGTACAGGTGAAACGGTTGATGAGGAAGAGAGAAAAGAAGTTGAAAAACTGCTCAAGCCGCTCGGCCTGATCATCCGTTTCCCCGAATCGCTGATGGATGCGGCTACCGGTTTAAGCGGAACCGGGCCTGCTTATGTCTATCTCTTTATCGAAACAATGATCGATGCCGGGGTTTCGGTCGGGATCAGGCGGGATGTAGCGTCAAAACTGGTCATTCAAAATGTGATCGGCGCGGCCAAGATGCTGGAGCAAAATGTTCATCACCCCGCTGAGATGCGTAATATTGTTACTTCTCCGGCGGGCACAACCAGCTCTGCTTTGCTGGTGCTGGAGGAATCGGGTTTTCGGAGCTGCCTGATTAAAGCGGTGATTGCCGCGACCAGGCGCTCGAAAGAACTCCTGCGGGGTTAGCGGTCCGGAGATTGAATGCGGATGTTCTTCCCGACCCCGACCCTTGACCTTGACAACATGTTGAGAACGCCTTATAATATAGCAAAAATTGCGGTTAATCTATTGCAGAATCGGGATGGCCCGGTTCTGCAATAACTGTCCAGGCTTCGTTGAAGGATGAAGCCGTTATTTATTTTGACAACTTAGAACAGGTCACCTTAAGAGCACAATAGATGCAATGAACAGGTAAAGCTTGGATGCAACAGCAGATCAAGGGGGTTTAAATATGGAAAACTTAAACGATGAACTACTTTTAACCAAAGACGGTCTGGATAAACTCGAAAAAGAGCTGTTTCACTTAAGATCGGTCAAGCGCAAGGAAATAGCGGCCCGCATCAAAGAAGCAATCTCATTTGGCGATATTACCGATAACTCTGAGTATGAAGATGCCAAGAATGAGCAGGCTTTTATCGAGGGCCGGATTATTACCTTAGAAAAAATGTTGCGTCGGGCCAGAATTTTGGAAAAAGGCGAAAATGATGACACGAATATCGCTCTTGGCTCTACAGTAAAATTGGTGGATCTGGACCTTAACAAGGAATACGAGTATACCATTGTTAGCACTGCCGAAGCCGATCCGACCGAAAAGAAAATTTCTAATGAATCGCCTGTTGGTAAAGCCCTGATTGGACGGACAGCAGGTGAGCAGGTGGAAATTAAAGTTCCGGCAGGGGTCTTTAAATACCGGATTGAGGCAGTGTCCTAGCAGAGCAAATCAGTCACCCTGGAGGTTCAAAAAATGGATCAGGAACAACAACCGCTAAGCGAACTACTAATGGTCAGAAGGCATAAAATGGAAGCCTTGCGTCAAAAAGGAATCGAACCTTTTGGCCAGAAATTTGAAGCCGATCACTATTCCAAGGATATTATTGATAGTTTTAATACTCTTGAAGGTAAAGAAGTAGTAATCGCCGGCCGGTTGATGTCGATCCGCTCGCATGGTAAAGCTTCCTTTGCTCATCTCCAGGATTACCGGGGGCAGATTCAGATTTACCTGCGTCAGGATCAGGTTGGGCCTGAGAAATACGAACTGCTCGATCTCTTCGATATTGGTGATTTTATTGGGGTTAGAGGTGAAGTTTTCCGGACCCAGAAAGGCGAAGTCACAGTTAAAGTGCTTGAGTTCACTTATCTGGCCAAGGCTCTGCGCCCTTTACCCGAGAAATGGCACGGTTTGAAAGACATTGAGCTGCGATACCGGCAGCGCTACGTGGATTTGATTGTCAACCAGGAAGTAAAAGAAACCTTTATCAAGCGAAGCCGCATAATTTCTACCATGCGCGAGCTGCTTAACGAATGGGGCTTTCTTGAAGTTGAAACGCCGATTATGCAGACCATTGCCGGTGGCGCTTTAGCCCGTCCATTTGTCACCCACCACAATGCTCTCGATATCAGGCTTTATCTGCGCATTGCTACCGAGCTTCATTTGAAGAGGCTCCTGGTCGGGGGATTGGATAAAGTTTATGAAATCGGACGGATTTTTCGTAATGAAGGTATCTCGACCATCCATAACCCTGAATTTACCTCAGTTGAGATTTATCAGAATTACGCTGACTACGAAGATATGATGTGGATCACCGAAAATCTGATTTACCAGATCGCCTTAAAAGTTCTCGGCACCGGTAAGATTTCTTTTCAGGGCAAGGAAGTCGACCTGACTCCGCCCTGGCCGCGTGAAACGATGATTGAGTCGGTGCGCAAGTATTCAGGTGTTGATTTTTCTGCGATTACCGATGATCAGGCTGCATTTGAGGCAGCCCGCAAGGCCGGACTGGAACTGGACAAAGGTATGAGCTGGGGCGACATTCTCTACCTCTTCTTCGAGGAATTTTGTGAGCAGCAGCTTCGTTCTCCCGTATTTATTACCGGCTTTCCGGTTGAGGTTTCGCCGCTGGCGAAAAAAATGGAATCAGATCCCCGCCTGACAATCCGCTTCGAAGCTTTCATCGCCGGTTGGGAAATTGCCAACGCCTTTACGGAGCTCAATGACCCCATTGACCAGCGCGAGCGTTTTGAGCAACAGCTCTCCAAGCGTGAAGCTGGAGATGACGAAGCTCACGTAATGGATGACGACTTTATCAATGCCCTTGAATATGGTATGCCTCCGGCCGGAGGTCTCGGTATCGGCATTGATCGTATGGTGATGCTCTTAACCGATAACATCTCTATCCGTGACGTAATCCTTTTCCCTACTCTAAAGCCGAAAACGCTTTCTGATTAAATAGCCGGGGAATCTAAAGGTAATTGAAAAGTTCTGAGCTTCCCAAAACTTCTCGAACCGGGCAGCAACGAATTAGGGG
>CAYTER010000043.1:13326-19780 GCA_964436815.1 uncultured Syntrophomonadaceae bacterium | reverse complement strand
TGAACATTATCAAGCCAGGCAACTAATTAACTTAAAGCGGCAAAGCACTCGTTCATCGAACTGGCTTTGCCGCTTTTTTCCAGAAAACAAAAACCTCTTACCTTTATGCGAGGGCTATAACTCTGGCGGGAGTAGATGGGAATCGAACCCACCACAGGGGGCTGCCCTGCCACTGGTTTTGAAGACCAGGAGCGCCACCAGGCCGCTAACTACTCCCGTATGCAAAGGATTTACTTAAGTTAGATTACACGATATCAGACAAATTTGTCAAAGGATTGATCAAGGTTATAAGTAAATTTCTTTTTGCGGTAAAGATAGGCCTTTAAGCTGCTGATGAATATGATGCAACAGCTGGGATAATTAAGTGCATTAATTAAATAATCTTACTCTCGGGTAGCGACTGAATGATAGTAATCGGGGAGCAGATTAATGATCTGCAAGCCGGTTATCTCCAGCTCGGTGCACTGGGCAGGCAGGGAAGTAAGCGTAATTTTACCGGCGCCGTTTCTTAAACAAATTGGCAGGTTATAACTGTCTGCTGTTACCGGGATAAAATAGGTATTCCACCCTTCATGGTTTTCTTCCGCCATGCTTTCATCGGTGACGGCGATCATCTGCCTCAGGGTTTGAAACCGGTAGAGGTTAGAGACAGGACGAACCTGGTATTTGATGATCACATCAGCAATAAATGGCTCGCGAAAATCGCTCTGCAGTCGGATTTCATAAGTTTGATTATTAATTTTAATAATCTCAGAGCTGACCTCAGCTGTAATCTTATCCGGCTCCGCCGGTTCCCACATCACCAGGTAGTCTGTATTAAAAGATGGCTGGTAATATTTAAGGAGCTCCCGGTAGAAAAACCAGTTTGCCCTTTTACCCCACGCTTCAAAGGGTTGATACTCGTGATAACTGGTAGTTACATAGCGGTAATGGCCTTGCCTGAAATGGTCGATATAGGCCTGGCGCTGCGGATCGCCTAAAACATGAATGATGTAGTCAGTGCCTGTCGGCTGAAACTGGCCGGTCATCACTTCCAGGGCAAGGGCATAGGTGGAGAAGACCTCTTCATCACCGATGTATGCACTGGTTTGATAGAGCCCTTCGGCAAAAGTTGTATAGCCACCCAGCTCTTCAACATAAGGGACTCCCCGGTCGGTAGTCAGGTGCGCAGCAGCCGATGCCGTTAAAAAAACTGACACCGCCAGGGTAAGAAAAATTCCAGTCTGGCAGATTTTCGTCAAAGCAGCTTTATGCCTGTCGCTGGCATAAGCAGAAACCCGGCGCAGGATTAAACCAGCACAAATTATTATAGTTATTAGCCGAAAGGCTTCATAAGCCATCCAGCTGCTGCCGTATAGATAGATGAGCGAAGCAAGAAAGGCGCTTAAGCCGATAAAATAAGCCGCTAAATCCGCAGCTGTGATCGATCCCTTTAGCAATTTCCGCAGGTAATAGACGGTAATCAGTACAAAGAGGACGATAAAAGCCATATAGGTTTTATTGCCCACTACATCAAGGACAGAGAGATACTTATTCACATTAATTCCGTAATACCAGTACTGGTAAGCGGCGACCCCCCTGGCAAAATCAAGATAAGCCGGCAAGTCACCCCGGGTGGTGATCAGCGCCTGAATCAGAAACCCGGCTGCTGCCGCCAGGAGAAACAAGACCGGCTTGATCATTGAGTTGAACTCAAATTTAGCGGACCACCTGAACCAGAGAACCAGATAAATAATAAATGAACTGAGCAGGCAGGCCAGGCCAAAGTCCGTGCTCCAGGCGGTTGCCAGGCCAACAATCAGCCCCGTGGCTGCTGCAGCGCTATTACTGTCGGCAAAAACGGCTAGCCCTACCTTCTTCTTTTCAATCAGATAATAGAAAAGAAAGGCCAATAAGAAGGCTAAAAAGGCCCGCTGCATGCGCATTGAGTTGCCCGGTTCATAAAGGTTGAGACCTGTATACCAGGTGAAGAGCTCACTGTAGCGCATGGCGAAGATGGCCAAGAGGGTCAATAAAACCCCGCCGAACCAGGAATAATATTTATGGCCGGTAACCAGAAAGAGCAGCAAGGTAACAGCCAGGGCAAAGCAGAGGCCGGTAGCGGCGTTCGTCACAAATAAGCTGGTGGTGAAAAGATTATTGAGAGCCACCAGGGGCGCATTGATCAGCACAATGCCGAGGCCTAAGTAATTGGTAAATTCGCTGTAGGAAACCTGCCCGTCCAAAACACGCCTGATAATGTTGTAGGTTTGGAAATCACCGTTTACCGTGCTGTAATCGGAGAGGTAAATTCTCTGCAGACCGAGGAAAACTGCGATCAGAATAATACAGAGCAAATAGCTGCAGAAATACAATTTGTCCGCTTGCCAGAGGCCCTTATTTTTCATCTTGCGGCTTCCCCTGTATTTTTTGTTTGCTTTGAAAACTTATTTAGCTGCCGGTCAGCCGAGTGCGACCAGAATAACACCAATGATCACCAGCAACAGGCCCCCAAGTTTTTTATCGGTAAGGGTTTCCTGCAGAAAATAGCTGGCCAGGAGCATCGTCCACAGGTAAGTAAGCGCTGTAAAGGGCAGGACAACCGAGTAGTCGAGATATTTTAAAAGGTAAATATTGATCACTGCTGCTGCCAGGTAAAGCACGCCGCCGATATAGATGTTTCTGTCGCGCAGCAACGCTTTAAGGCGCCTTGTTCCAGCCGCCCGCTTAAGGGACAGCGCCGCCCAGGCTCCGATCATGGTCATCACTACCAGCAGCAGATAATACATCTTTAAGTGTCACCGCCACAAATGATTAAAACACCTAAGATAATAATGATCACCCCGGCTAAGCGGCCGAAGCTGATCTCTTCACCCAGCACAAAGTAGGCCAGGATCAGGGCAATGACATAGTTTAAACTGAGCACCGGGTGCAGGACCGAAAGACTGCCGAAACGGTAAGCGAGGATCATCAAAACAGTTCCGGTTCCGTAGAGCAGGAAACCGGGAAGCAACCATAAAGCACCCTGATCATGAGCGATCTTCCAGAAAAGCTGCCCGAAACAGATGCATAAAGCAGTCAGCACCATCAGCAGGATGCCGATCCGGTTCCGATTCAAAGATTCGCTAAACCGATAACTGCTCATGTTATTTTTTCAACCGCCTGAACAAGGTATTTCTGTTTCTTCAAAACCAGCTCAATGATTACCGATAAATACTTAAGGATAAAGGCCAAAACCATGAAAACACCGGCAAAACCGCCTGACACCATGAGCATCAGGGTTGTCCAGCCTTCAAGCGGTTTATGAACTCCAAAATACTGGATCAGTGTATACACAACCCCGGCCAGGGTTAAAAAGAAGAGCAAAATGGTCAGGGTCATCGATACCTTGTAAGCAAAGTCGGTAAAAAGAACAAGCGAATTAAAGGCCGTTTCTTTCCGCGATCGGTAAGCATCACTGCTTGAGACCCGCTCCGTGGTAAGCGGTTCATAGGATAGGACCCTGGTGTTCAGGCCGCTGCTGGCATAAGCGGCCTTACGGTAGGTTATGGTTTTGCTGATCGCTTCCACCCGGTTGATGGCCCGGCGCGAAAGGATGCGAAAACGCTCCGTGCTGAGATTGCTGCAGGAGCGGGAAAAGCGGTTAAAGGCCGCATAGAAAAGCCGTGAAGGAATACTGACCCTGCCCCGGGGAGCCGCTGAGACCACATCAAAACCCTGAAGGGCTGCCTGGTAAAGGTCAATGATCAGCTGCTTGTCATAATCAAGGGCAAGGGAATCAAATTCATAGACAAAATCACCGACGGCGAGGTCAACGCCGGCGTTCATCGCCAATTCCAGACCCTGGTGAAAGCCCATGTGCACAAAAGCAACCGCGGGGATCTGGTGCTCAAGCACAAAATCTTTAATTTTGGTGATACTGCCGGAACTGCAGCCGTCATTGACAAAGATAATTTCATACTGTTCAAAATGCTCATTTAGTATTTGATAGAGGACCCGGATAAATTTTTCTACGCGCTCCTCTTCCCTGTAGAGATAGGCTACTGCTGAGATAAACTTTTGTTCTTTTTCAGCAATCACTTAAGCACCTCCTCAAGATCGTAGATAGTGTTTATTTTTCCGGACAGCACCGTGATGAACGTCGGGGCTGTAGAATGATACCTGATTACCGTGGGGCGCGAATCATCCACTTCCGATGACTTCAAAATCGGTTTGATTGAGAACAAGGAGCTGCTGTAATCGAAGCTAAACTCCGGCCGCAGATACTTGCGGGCCAGCGCGGCCATATAGTTCCAGGCAGTACCGGGTTTAGCCGGGCAGCTGTTGCAATTGCCCAGCTGCCGAGGGGAACAGGTGCCCTGGCTTGATTTTTGGCAATCAAACTGCGGCAGGGCGGAATAGCTGACCTTGTGCGGGGTAAAGGATACGGCGGTCAGCGAGTGCAGATCGCCCCGGCCAAAGGGCATGATCGAGAAAAATGGGCCGTCCATCACGGTCAGCCCCAGCCTGGAAAGCTCTTTTGATGCCCGACAGAGGATAATTTCGCAGAGCTCGTACTTGATTTCAAAGGGTTGAAAACCAAGTTTAAGCAGGATCTGGTTTACTGAAGCGTAGGTTGTGTTGATCAAAAAATCGCTGCTAAAGGATTCGCCACTTTCAAGCGTTACCAGATAGCTGGTTGCGGTGCGCTTAAGGTCAGCGATCCGCGCCTGAAAATGCAGGGTTACTTTCGAGTGGGGCACCAGGTCATTCATGATCAGCTCTTTCAGCACATTGGCGTCGAAAACATATTCTTTGGTTAAAAATGCGCCTTCACAGCTATCGTCTTTAAAGTATTTACCGGGTATCACTTTTTCACAGGGAATCCGGGCATCACCGCAAAACTTTTCAAACTGTTCGGCGTTGGTCCAGGAAAAGTTGGTGGAAACAGCATAGATTTTATCGAAGGTTTTATTGATGCAGCCGCTGTATTCGCGGCTGAAGCGGTCAAAATAGCCGGCCGACTTGACAGCTGTTGAGTAGGACCGGGGGTAGTGATAACCCATGTGGATTCGGGCCTGGTTAATATAGGTCGCCCGGGAAAAGGGCTGCTCATCGTACTCAAGCACCAGCACCCGTTCACCTTTTTCAGCGCAGAGCTGCGCACAGTAGAGCCCGTAAAGGCCGGCCCCGATGATAATCTTATCGTATTCCATCGATTTCACCCCTGTTCCAGGGCATGATCATCACCCCGAGAATGAGAGGAACGGTGAGCAGGATACTCCAGCCATAGCGGTAATCCAGCCAGCCCGATGAGAGGACCAGTGACAAGAGGTTAGCCAGGATGGGCACGGCCAGGATGATCAGTATTTTACGGTTATGCCTGATACAAAACAAAAAACCGGTAAAGAGCAAATGCAGCCAGATTCCAAAACGCCAGAATAAGATCAGGGTCGGGCTTAAATAAACTGTGCCCTTGGAAGCCAGGTCAAAAAAAGCGGTTAGGATATTTTCATTCCGGTAAAAATGGACTGTAAACTGCTCCCAGTATGTGATCTCCCGGAAGTTAAGCACACCGATATAGGATCCTTTTCCGGTAGTCACATTCCAGTAAAGATCGAGGCGGCATAAAATGTTATTGATCATCAGCAGCGGGTTGGCAGCCAGGGTCTGGCTGTAGATCCTTACCAGCTGCGGCATCCGGGTCTGGTCCAGTTCAGGCCGGTAATGATCAAAATTGGCCTTGTAGGGGGAATACACCTCCTCCAGCTTTTCAAGATCGACCACCTGATCTAAATATTGTTCAGCTTCTAAGGATAAATTGCCCCCGGCAAAATAGACCCCGGCCAGGTCATTGACCAGGGCGATGTACTTATTCCCCGGCGGGGCCGGTTCCACCTGCAAAGAGCTGTAAAGCGGGTAGCGGATCAGGATAACCAGGGCAATGGAGATCAGCACCCCGGCCAGCGGCTTAAGGCTGCGGCGGCGCATCAATAAATAAGTGATCGCACCGATGTAAACCAGGTAAACGATAATCCCATTCTGCCGGAAGAAGTAAATAAAAGTCAGTGAAACAGCCAGTTCTGCCGCCAGCGCCAGCGGCTTTGACTTGGCGTAATCAAATAAGATGACCCTGATCAGGATCAGCGTCAGCCAGAGCAGGGTGATGGCATAGGGCACATCTTTCCAGAGGGTCACCAGGTGAATTCCGTTCGTGGGGATGATCACAAACAGAAAGAGCAGCACAGCCAGGGTTTTCAACCTGACGCCTCTTTGATAAAAGATGATCAGGGCTGCTGAAATAACCAGGGCAAAATAAAACACCTGGGCCAGGGCTACGAATGACGGCGAGGGGATGATCGCGATTAAAGCCCTGATCAGCAGGGTATGAAAAGGCGGGTGCCAGTTAACCAGCGGCTCCAAACCGCTGGCCTGCTGCCACTGGCTGAAAGAATCCGGCGACATGATCGCCGGGTTATAGGCAACCAGGTAGATA
>CAYTER010000043.1:0-13226 GCA_964436815.1 uncultured Syntrophomonadaceae bacterium | reverse complement strand
CTAACCAAGGCCAAATTAGCGCTAAGCGAATTGATCTTGGTCGGCGTTTTTCCATCTTTTGGATATGACCTGGTAACCGGCACTTCACAAACCCTCAGACCCAGTTGAGAAGCCCTGACCGAAAGGTAGGCCAGCAGCTCATAGCCGTAAAATACATCCCGGAAAGGCTTTACCCCGCTGTGTTCCAAGTATTTCCTTGAATAACCCCTGAAAGCGTTGGTGGTATCAGTATATCGATACCCGGCGGCGTGCGAAATCAGCGGTGCATGCAGATATTTTACAGCCAGGTGGCGAATCAGCGGGGTATTGACGGCCCCGCCGCCCGGCAGGTAGCGCGATCCCTGGATAAAATCAAAACCTTGCATCAGTTTCTCAATAAACAGGGGAACGCTTTCGATGCTGTCCTTGTTGTTGCCATCCACCGTAATAAAGCCCTGATAGCCCCGTTGCAGGGCCCACCAGAATCCCATCCTCAGCTGTGAACCGAGCCGGCCGTCGCTTTTAAGGGTCAGAAGGGTGTTGACCCCTGATTCTTTTAAGCCGGCAGCATCCGTGCTGCCATCGGTTGAGCCTCCATCGCAGATCACAATATCGATCAACCGGTCAATGCCATGGTGACAAGCTCGTGCAAGCTGCGGCTGGATCCTCCCGTTTTCATTGATCACGGGTATTAAGAGACAGCAGGCGGTCTTTTTTGCGGCAAATTCATCAGCCGCGAAAGCGGGCACTCCTTCGATCTCAGCTGACGGCATCGAATACACTCCTTATGTAATCCAGGGCTCTTTTGACCACTTCCGGGTCGCCCGGATTTTCCATCTCTATTGACAGGTACTTTTGATAGCCCCCCTGCTTCATTTCCCTGAAAAGCTCTTTGTGAAGCGCTCTTTTTTTCAGGGGGGCCAGGTGCGGCTCACTGATATGGATATGATTGATTTGATTGATATTGTTTATAAAGCGCCCCGGTTTTTCCCGGTTATAGATAATGGTGCCAAGGTCAAGGTTAACCATGAAACCGCTGCTGCCAACATCTTGTGCGAGTTTAAAAGCTTCTTCCGTTTTAGTGATAAAATTGGTGCCGTAAATGACGGGGTTGGCTTCGATGGCCATAACGGTATCACGCTGCCGGGCATACTCACCCAGCTCGTAAAAAAAATCAACGGCAATCTGATACTGGCTTTTATCCCTGATCACCCGGTTTTTCGGGGCCCCGAAGACCAGGTTGGGGCAGGATAGGGCGGCGGCAAAATCGACCGCCTTTTTAGCTTGCTCGAGAATAACCGCTCTCTCGGCGGGACTTTCAAAAAGCTGCTCAGTGCGGCCGAAAAGAATGGCCTGCATGGAGCAGATGGTAAGCCCATAAAGTTCGGCATAGGAGCGGCCGATCTTTTTAGCCAGGTCTGTTTGCGCATAGGGATTGTCAGGAATCAAGCGACCCGGGGCAATTTCCAGCCCGCTGTAGCCGCAGCCGGCCATGTGAGTGAAGATCGCTTCATCATTTTCCTGCGCCCAGGCAATGTTGGAGATAGCCAGTTTCACCGAATCCCGTCCTTTCCCTGCCCGGCAATAAACCGCTTTAAATCGTAAAGCACAAAGGACCGGTTAAAAATGTAGCCTTCCCGGCCACTGAACAGCTGATCATATTTGGTGCGGATATCATAATCTGCCGGAATCGTATTTAAAAGGTTTGTAAACTCCCGGCCGCGAATTTCCCGGTAAAGCTCAGCAGCGCTAACCGGTTCGGTAACCAGGTTAATGCGCCTGATTTTATGGTTAAGAGCTGTTTCAAGATGCTGCCAAAGATAGGCCAGGTTATAAAATTGATAGGAACTGCGGCTGTCGGTAAAGTTTTCCGCGCTAAAACCGGCGGTCAGAAAAAGTTTTTTCAACTCTTCTTTTTCTGTTAAGGATAAATCAGGCCGGCATTGATAAAAACCGTTCTGCCGGTCCAGGTAGTATCCCGGCAGATCTCTGATCTTGGCACTAAGCTTAAGCAGTGCCTCCTCGCTTAACACGGCGGGGATGATCGTGATCAAATCGTAAATAAAATTTTTCTTCAGATTAAGGCCATAGAGGGCGGGCAGGCGGACAATGAGATGTTGGTCAATATTTGATTCAACCCAGTTTTCCAAGTATAAGCGATTAAAGCCGTAAGGCTTGAGCTGATCTTGATCAATAACCGTATCTTCATCAACCAGGCGGGGTTCGGGGTAAACATCGACGGTGGAGATCAGAATGATCGAAAGAGGATTAATCTTTGTAATGTTGGCAATCGCTTCTTCGATCGCGGTTAAGTCTTTTTCCGGCTCACAGTTGGCCAGGTATTTTTCAGCCCGTACCCCCGCATAAACCAAGAGATCGGGACGGGTGCCGTAGGCAGCGGCAATATTTTGCGTGTTATAGAGCCCGTCAAAATTGGTTTGCTGAGCCAGGTTTGAACCGACAAAGCCGGTAAAGCCAACGAGACTCTTCATGTGCGGCCAGATCCTTTTTGCATAATCATATAATATAATTCTCTTTCTGATCAATCCTTTCTTAACGGGGAAGCGGAAAATCAGAACCAACATGAAAATATTGATCCCGTAATAATATTTCTATGGTTGCGATCACTTTTCCTACTTCTTCCAGATAGCGGTCAAAAATAATGAGGAAGAATTTTTTCATATCAGCGGCAAGCCGCGGGGACGGCTGCTCTTTACTGTAAAGGGCCAGACTGACCCCGAATGACAGATCCCTGAAATCCAGATTCCAGAGGTGCACCTCGCGTCCGATCCGCCGGCCGAATTCCTGCGGTGTTTCACCCGGCTGTTTGCCAAGGTTCAGTTTCTCCAAAAACAGAAGAGTGAGGTTGTAATAGCCGACAGCCATGGAGCGCGCAGCAAGGCTGTCCAGCAGTTTAAGTTTGCGTCTGACTTTTCTCAGACGGGTAAGAAGAATCATGGCCAGGGCAGCCGTCAGGATTAAGCCGCTGAAGAGAAAAGCGATCAACAGCCTTCTAATCAACCGGGCTATCTCCGACAAACGCAAAACCCCGGGAACCTCACCGTTTAGATCCTGCTCCAAATCCCTTTCAACCCGCCAGTTAGCAGATTGACCGCTAACCGCATCAGGGTCGGAAAAATAGCTTAAGGATGATCCGCCCGTTCTGGCCGGCAGATTGCTGTCTGTTGCAAAACCCGGGGTTGCTTCAAAAGGCAGCCATCCGGCACCGGCAATGTAGGCTTCGATCCAGGTATGGGCATCGGTTCCGGCAACATAAAAATAGCCGTTTGCTGCCGGAAGGGCAGGAACGACAAACCCTGAAACAAAGCGGGTTGGGATTCCCGCCGCCCGGCCTAAAACAGCCAGGGCGGTGGCAAAATAAGTACAGTAACCCTCCTGCAGGTCAAAAATAAAGTAATCGACAAAATCCCGTCCCGGCGGCGTTTTCGGCGGGTCAGTCAGATAACGGAAATGCTGCCTGAGGTATTCCTCCAGCGCCTTCATTTTTTCGTAGCTGCCCTCCTCCTCTGCCGTCAGATCCCGGGCTAACCGGTAGACGCGCTCCGGCAGGGTTGAAGGAAGCTCCAAATAGGGGTTAAGAAAGGCCTGATCCCCATTTTTTTCAGACTGCTCAGGATCAGGACGGTAAACCAGGCGGTAACTTTTTACCTGGTATTCGTAATTAAGAGGTACAGTGCGACTGAATTTAAAACCGTTTCCTGAATTTACCAGGACAGAGCCGGGAAGGGTTTTAATCTCCTGCGGATAAAGTCCGGTAAAAATGGTGTTCGTTTTTAACCGCAGGTGCCTGATGGTTAAAGTATTTTCAGCCAGGTACTCGATCATCTTTTCCTGGGGCCGGGGCAGATTTATGGCCTCCCGGAAGGTTGTCGTATCATTCCAGCTGCGGCCGGAGTAGCTGTCCATTACAGTGCCGCGCAGGTAGGTTCTGCCCCTGCCGCTGACTTGAAGGAGAATCAGGTTGTCTGAGTAAAGCGGACCTCCCAGCTCTTCTTCTTCCTGCAGGCCGAATGCAAAGAGGGTGAAGTCGCCGCCATCACCCCTGGTTAAAGGAGTTTCAGACGGCCGCAGCTTTTGCAGGAAAGAAAAATGCTCAGCCGCCCAGTTCTGCAGGGCAGGACAGGGAAGAGGCGCAATATTTTTGGGCAGGATCAAGGTGCCTATCAACGCCAGGAAGAGCACTACAAGGGTGTAGGATAACCAGGTTTTTCGAACCTCCACCGGTGAACAGCCCGCCTGATTAGGCTCCAGCACAGTGGACCACTGCACGGCACCCCGGCGATAGCTCAGCAGCAGCAACCAGAACAGGCTATAGCTGATGGTGGCCGGGTAAGCGGAGTCAACATAGAGATACCACAATGCCGCAGTTATAACCAACCCTGTCCCGAACAATAACGGTAATGGTCTGGCAGTCTTGAATACCATTAAAAAGATCAGCAGCACGGTGAGGGCCATGATCACCAGGGGCCAGAACAAGGAATCAGCAGGTTGCCTGAGGCTGAAGATCGCTGTAAGCTGCCCGCTGAAAAACAAAGGATTGCGCAGATAAAGGAGGCTTAAAAAAATAAAAATGACAGGAAAGAATAGCAGGAATAGCGGATAGAGATAAAAGAGATAATAAATGGCCGTGAAAAGCAGGGTTAAAAGCAGGCTGATCCAAAAACCGGTCCCCCGGTAGCCAAAGCCGCTGATTAAAGGCATGGCCAGAGAAATACTCAAACCGGCTACCACGAGAAGTTTAAAGCAGAGATCGAAATTAAAGCGCTTCTCTTTGATCATCAACTGAACGGGCAGCAGTTGAATAATAAACTCTCACGCCCGCCTCCCTCAACTTTTCAATCAGCGCGACAGATTCAGCAGGAGGATCTTCATCAGCCAGATATAAAAGGAAGAGCTGAAAACCTTCATAGTGCAACTGCACAAAACCAGATGCCACTAAGTGATCTACAAATGGTGTAATCAGGTACAGAGTGCTGCCGGCACTTAGATGATAGCTGCAATTCTTAACGAATTGATCAAACGCAGTTTTTGATGAAGAAGCCACCGTAATAATCAGGTCCATAATCGCCCAGTAATCGCGAGGCTGCTGGCCGGCCAGACTGCCGCTGCTTAAGCTCTGCGAAAAAACCTCTACCGGTATGCTGTATTTCAAATTTTGGGCCAGCAGTGCAGCTGCTGCATCAACAGCCAAATCCTCCAGGGCCTCCCTCCGCTTATGATCATAGCTTTTTGCGGCCATATCGAGCAGGATATTAATTTTAACATCACCTTTCTGCTCATAATTTTTTACCAACAACCGATCCTGACGGGCCGATTGTTTCCAGTGGATTTTTTTTCTGCTGTCTCCCTTACGCCACTCCCGCAAATCTGAATACTGACTGTAATTTTCAAGCTGGCTGCCCACTGCCCTGAGGCTGCCGAAATGCCGGCGGGCCTGTGGAAACATGACAGAAAGCGGTTTTACCTGCGGATAGACCCTGATTTCTTTTTCCGCCGCAAGAGTTTTACTGAGCTGAAAAAGACCAAAGGGATCGCCGGTTTTGACCTGAAAAGAATTCAGCGCGTAGATACCCCTGCGGGCACAGGAAAACTGTACTGTAAAAACCGCCTGTTCTCCGGCTTCCAGGCAGACTGTCCTCTTTTTAAATCCAACCTGTAATGATGAATCGAGGCTGCCGGCAAGTTCAAGATAGGGAAATCTTCCGCTAGAGTGATTTTTTAGAAGGTATCTGACCGTTACGGTCTGGCCGACTTCGGCATAAACCGACTCCGGCTCGATGCTGCCGCTTAAGCTTTTTAAGCTGATTTTAAGCCAAATCCAGGGGATAACAATCACCAGGAGCATAAGATAGAGGATAAAATATAAATATTTACCGCCGGCTAAAATTGCTGCGCTAGCCAAAACTGCAAACAGGACCGGCGATATTTTTTTATGGAAGCTGGTCATCAGCATACACTGGCACGCTAATTGCCGAAAGGATTTCCTGCAGTATGCCGGCCACAGTTTTCCCTTTCAGTCTGGCTTCAGGTTTAACCAGCAGGCGGTGTGAAAATACCGCCGGCACAATTTCCTTGATGTCGTCCGGCAAAACAAAATTACGCCCCCTGATCAGGGCCAGCGCCCGGACAACGCGGTATAGATGCTGACCACCACGGGGGCTGATCCCCAGGAGCAGGTCGGGATGGACCCTGGTTGCCCTGATCAGCCTGACGATATAGTCTTCCAGTATATCAGCCAGAAATACCCGGGTGGCTTCTTCTTTAAATTCCAGCAGCATTTCGGGCCGGATTACTTCTTCAACCTCCGCTGTGACAGAGCGATCCGGGTCAAGCCTGATAATTTGCTGTTCAGAGCCGGAATCAGGGTAGCCGAGCTTCACCCGGAGCATAAAACGGTCAAGCTGTGCTTCCGGGAGCGGATAAGTTCCTTCATACTCGACGGGGTTTTGCGTGGCGATAACAATAAAGGGTTTTGGTAAGGGATAAGTAACCCCGTCAACCGTAACCTGCTTTTCCGCCATCGCTTCCAACAGGGCAGCCTGGGTTTTGGGGGAAGTGCGGTTGATTTCATCGGCCAGCACAAACTGGCTGATGACCGGACCGGGCTGAAAAACAAACTCCCCCTTTTCCCGATCATAGATCGACAAACCGATAATGTCTGAGGGCATCAAATCGGGGGTAAACTGAATCCGGCTAAAAGTGCAGCCTAAGACCCTGGCCAGGGTTTTAGCCAGGGTTGTTTTTCCGGTGCCGGGAACATCTTCGATCAGCAGGTGCCCGCCACAAATGATCGCAGCCAGGATATGGTAAAGCGCTTCCTCTTTACCGATTATCACCCGGTTGACTGCCATCAGGATCTTTTCAATATAATTATCCATCTGCAAAAACTTCCCGACGCTTAGAGCTAACCACCGGTTACGGTGCGGTAGGTAACCTGCAATATCACATTTTCAGGACGAAACTGGAACAAGTCATCAACCCCGTTACTGTTAGAGCCGGCATCAAGTCCAGTTTTTACGAAAAAGCGGCTATTTCCGGCGGCCACAGCCTGGCGGATCTGGGTGATCAGGGATCCCTGGATTACTGAACCGCTGCTAAAAGATTCCGCCCGCTGCCGGTAAAATAAGGTACCGCCCACGGCAAAATCCCTTGCATCGAGAACCGGGCCGTAGTTAAAATCTTTAAAGTCGACCCAGGTGGCGTAACTTTCCGGGCTCCCCGATTTGTTAATATGGTCGAAACGAATTCTGGTTGCGATTATATCTTCAGGATCTACGGCAGCCAGGGCGGCGATGTTAAAAGCCAGGAAGCCTTTGATCATCTCATTCGCTGAGTTGTCACCCAAAAGAATAACCCCGGTCCGGACTGACCCGGCTGAGGTAACATAACCGCTTAACTCCGGGAGGCCGGTAGCATTTAAGGTTGTTTCGTGAACGGTTTCTTCACCTCCACCTTCGCCAATTACCGGTAAGAGGGCTACAGGAATGACCACCCGATCGTTTGCTCCTGAGGGATCAGAAGCGGTTACGCTAATAGCCACATTAAGCGATTCCAATGCTCCCGAGGTATTTGCCGGTGATAACCAGTCGAAGGCGACGCTGTCAACTGCAAGTTGCCTGATTTCCACGATGCTTCCATGATTGGCCGTTATATTAAAATTAATGAGGTCGCCATCAGCATCTGCGGTCAAAATGTTAAAGCAGTGCCTTCCTTCTTCGTAGCGGACCGGCAGCGCTTCAGCCCTGAAGACCAATTCGCTGATATCCGTGTCTTCAAAAATCACTGCTTCAATCTGTGGAGCGTGATTGCCACCAGCGGCGGGTGAACTGCCGTCTCCATCTTCGGCATCTTCTGAATCGCCATCAGCCTCTTCCTCTTCATCTTCAGCACCGGCGGTTTCGATGCCGGCTGCCGCATCCGAAGAAGTGCCTACGGCTATCCCCGCGTTCAACACAAGCTCTGCCTCAGCCGATCCTGCTGTATTGGTGGCGATGGCAGTTAATGTATAGTTTTCATCTTCTTCTAAAAGGACCAGCGTAAACCCCGCTTCCACTTCACCTACGCCGTCATTGCGGCTGAACTGCACCTGCGGTTCAGGTTGCCCTTCAGTTTCCGCGGCAATAAGCACCCGGAAAAAGCCTTGTGTATCAGCTGCTTCGGCGCTTTCAACTACTGTAAGAGTAATAGTTGGGGCACTGGTTGAAGGGAAAATCAGTTCTTTTAAGGGGCTTATCCAAAACAGGAGAACCAGGATGACAAAAAGCAGAACCAGGATGATCGCCAAGCTTGCACCGCTTCTCTTCTTTACCGCCTGCTCACCATCCATTTACCTGACCTCTTTTCAATTGTTATGAGGGCGGAACCAATCTTGCAAATATTATTTATTTCGGCTCTAGTTTATATTATACAACTTTATAGCTAGAGCTTACTTAAATTTTTACAACGGCCGGTAAATTGACAGCAGTGGTCGTGCTCTGGTAGAATTTTTCAAACATTACTAATGCTCCTGGGAGGACACTATGGAAAAAGACATTTACCGGCAACTGCAGGAAAGGCTGGACGGCTATGCGGTAGGGTTTCCCGCAACCGCATCCGGGGTTGAGATCGAAATCCTGAAAAAGCTGTTTAACGAGAAGGAAGCCACCCTGTTTCTGAGCTTAAGCCCGGCGCTGGAAACCCCGGATGCGATCGCTGAACGGTTGGAACGCCCGGTGGATCAACTGGCAGAAGAGCTTGAGGATATGGCTTCCCGGGGCCTGCTTTTCCGGCTGAAAAAGAACGGTGTCACTAAGTACGGGGCAACAGCTTTCATTCACGGCATTCTTGAATTTCAGCTGCCCCGGATCGACCGTGAACTGGCGGAGCTCGTTAACCGATACCTTGACGAAGAGTTTAACCGGGCAATGATTGGCGTTAAAGGGACCTTTTTACGGACCATTCCTATTTCCCAGGCAATACCCCCCGAATATAATGTTGCCTCTTATGACGATGCCGCGGAGATCCTGAAGAACGCCGGTAAAATTGTGGTTGCCGATTGCATCTGCCGTAAAGGCAAAGAGCTGGTTGGTGGTTCCTGCGGAGCTCCGCTTGAAGTATGTTTTCTTTTCGGTTCGATGGGTCAGTTCTACCTTGACAACCAGATGGGGCGGGAAATTGATGTTGAAGAAGCTATAAAAATTGTGGCCAAGGCTCAGGAAGCAGGGTTGGTAACCCAACCGGCCACCTCGGCCAATCCTACGGGTATGTGCAACTGCTGCGGTGACTGCTGCGGGGTGCTCGCTTCCATCAAGAGAGCGCCAAACCCGGCTGACCTGGTTTATTCAAATAATTTTGCCCGGGTCAATACCGATGAATGTGTGGAATGCGGAGAGTGTATATCACACTGCCACATGGAAGCGATTCAGATGTCGGACGAAGGTCCGGCAGTGATTTTGGAACAACGCTGTATCGGCTGCGGGGTTTGCATACCACAGTGCCCCTCTGAAGCGATCAGCCTGCAGCCCAAACCGGCGGACCAGCGCCGTGAGCTGCCGCAGAACAGTTTGGCACAGATGATGAAGATGATGGAGATCAGGAGTCAGGTTTAATACAGGCCGGCTGTTGTTTGAAGTTTATTTCTTTACTGGCAGTTTCTACTGACTGGCTGTAGCCTTAATCTGATCCCTAAGCCAGCTGTACCATTCGTCCAGCCCTTCGCCGGTCTGACAGGACGTTTTGAAAATCCTGATCGAGGAGTTTAAGGTGCGCACTCTTTGCACCAAAAGATCCAGGTTAAAATCAGAGTTTTCCAGGTAATCAACCTTGCTGATTACCAGCACGTCGCAGACTTTGAACATCAAGGGATATTTAAGGACTTTGTCGTCCCCTTCGGGAACGCTAAGCAGCATCACCTTTTTCGATTCGCCAAGATCAAATTCAGCCGGGCAGACCAGGTTGCCGATATTTTCAATCAGCACCGCATCAAGATTGCTTAAATCAAGGGTGTCGAGCGCTTCCTTGATCATCGCCGCGTCCAGGTGACACGCTCCTCCAGTGCGCAGCTGCACGGTGTCAATCCCTTCTTTCGCCACTTTTTCGGCATCTACCTGTGATTCAATATCGCCTTCAATTACAGCAAAGCGAAATTCATTTTTCAGCCGCCGCAGGGTTTCAATAATCAGGCAGGTTTTACCGGCCCCCGGCGAAGCCATCAGGTTAAGTAAAAATACATTGTTCTTTTTAAGATCTTCCCTGATCAGATCAGCCTGATCTCGGTTATCGGAAAAAATGCTTTCACGAATATCAATCAGCTTTACCTTGTCCATCAGATCACCTCAATACTTTCAATTAAAAATTCATCGCCCCCGGACAGGGCTGCCTGATCATGCCCGCAGGCGGGACACTCGATCTTATCTAAGCTGATATCAGCGTTAAATGCAGCCTGGCAGGCCTGGCAGATCATCTGCACCGGTATTCTGGTCAGTTTAATTTTAGCTTCGGCGGCAATAGTATCGCGGCTCAGGTAATCAAAGTAACGCTGCAGCCATTCCTCCTGCAGATCCCGCAGCTCGCCAGCCTGCAGCCGGATACCGACCACCCGCGCGGCCTGGTTCTCTTCCGCATATTTTAAGACTATTTTTAGGACAGCTTCGGTTATGGCCAGTTCGTGGATTAGGGTTAACTCCTTTCACCCCCACCCCGCCCCTCCCCCCTCAAGGGGGAGGGAGTTTTAAACTACCCCTCAAGGGGAAGGGAGTTAAGTTCGCTCCTCAATCGGTGAGGGAGTTTTAAACTACCCCTCAAGGGGAAGGGAGTTAAGTTCGCTCCCTAATCGGTGAGGGAGTTTAAACTACCCCTCAAAGGGGAGGAAGTTATGTTCGCTCCCCATTGAGGAGAGGGTTTAGGTCTTTCCCTTAGGATGACGGGAGTGCAGGACCCTGGTCATTCGCTGCAGGCATTCTGCAAGGATGCTGCGGGGGCAGGCCGCGTTGATCCTTTCGAACCCGGTCCCTTCATCGCCAAAAAAATAGCCCTGATCAAGGATCAGTTTTGCTTCATCGTGCATCAGTCGCTCCAGGGTTTCACGATCGGAGCAGTATTCCCTTAAGTCTACCCAGAGCAGGTAAGTGCCGTCAGGATATACCAGCGTTGCCTGCGGGAGGTGCTCTTTTAAGTAAGCCGCGGCAAAGGCTATATTTTGATCGATATAGTCCTTAAGCTGGGTCAGCCACTCTTCACCCTCGTTATAGGCCGCTTCCACCGCTTTAATGGAAAGCGGATTGGCCATGCTGATCGAGAAACGCTCTGCCGCCATGTTCTTCCAGGCTTCCTGCCAGGCCGGGTTGTTAATAATAATGTTGGAAATTGCTAAGCCGGGCATGTTAAAAGTTTTACTGGGAGAAGTACAGCTGATGATTTGATCTTTGTAGTGAGAGGCAACTTTCTCGAGCGGATAGTGGGTGACTCCGGTGCGGACCAGGTCGGCGTGAATTTCATCGGCGATAATCCATTTGCCGTGCCGGCTGCAAATCTCGACGATTTTGAGGAGATCTTCTACCGTAAAGACCAGGCCCACCGGATTATGGGGGCTGCAGAGGATCATGCCCCTGGTATTTCGATCGGCTATTTTTTGTTCCAGGTCGGTAAAGTTAATAGAGTAGCGGCCATCCCTGTAGTCAAGGGGGTTGTTCACCACCACCCTGTCATTGGCTTCAATTTTTTTGGTAAAGGGGTAGTAGACCGGACGCTGGATTAAGATGCCTTCACCCGGCTTGGTTAGAATATTAATTAACACGGCGATCGCCGTTACAACCCCCGGGCTGTAGAAGATATTATTACTGTCTATCTCCCAGTCGAACCGCCTTTTAAACCAGCCGGTAACCGCATTCAGGTACTCAGCAGTACGAAAGTTGCTGTAACCAAAGATCAGGCAATCAACCCGGTTACGCAGGGCCTGCACAATCGGCTCCGCGCAGGGAAAATCCATATCAGCAACCCACAGCGGCAAAGCATCCGGGGGAGCAGCGGGAATATAATCCCGGTAATACTCCCATTTAATGCTGTTGGTGTTCTTACGTTCAACGAGCTGATCAAAATTGTATTTTACCAAACCGGCATTCACCTCTTCTTATTCTCGATTTGGATATAATTATGGCTATCTGTTGCAGAAGTAAAATCTATCAAACAAACTCTTTGAAAAGAATTTCAAAATCTTCCAGCGGTTCGATAACATGATAGACATGATCATCAGTAGGAAACGAACCTGCTTTAACATCAGCGATGTATTTTTTAAATGCTTCAACCGTGACTGTAGCAATATCAGCATACTGCTTGACAAATTTAGGGGTGAATATTTTAAACTGCCCGAGCAGATCACCACAGATTAGTACCTGGCCGTCACAGGGGCCGGCGCCGATTGAGTAGACAGGGATATCAAGCTTACGGGTAATAAAAGCAGTCACTTCCGGGGGAACCGCTTCAATGAGCAGCGAAAAGGCTCCTGATTCCTGCACCGCCAGGGCATCTTTAATTACTTCCCGGGCATTCTTTACATCGCGACCCTGCGCTTTAAAACCACCTAGCTGTCCCGAGCTCTGCGGGGTGAGGCCGATATGGCCCATTACCAGGATTCCGGCATCGGTAATAGCCCTGATCCGGCTGGCTACACGCTGCCCGCCTTCGAGCTTGATACAGTCAACATTTGCTTCCTTAATAAAGCGAACCGCGTTTTTTACAGCATCGCTGTCACTGACCTGGTAGGCGCCAAAAGGCATATCGCCAATAACCCAGGTGTTGGGCGCCCCGCGGCGAACTGAACGGCAGTGCGAGAGGCAATCTTCCATCGTTACCGGAATGGTACTATCATAACCCATTACCAGCATGCCCAGAGAATCACCAACCAGCAGCATATCCATGCCTGCTTCTTCACCAAAAATTGCTGTAGGGTAGTCATAGGCGGTAATCCAGGCTACCTGTTCTCCATCTTTCTTCATCCTTAGAAAATCATCAACTGTTTTCTTTTTTTTCATCAGTCTGGCTCCATTTTCATTTTATTTTTTTAGGCTATAGAACCATTTCCAACTCATTCGATTATAAAGTCAGGTTCTGCAGTTGCCTTTTAAATAAGCATCAACCATAATGATTGGTAATTATTTCATATCTTTAATATTATAAGTTATTCTTCATAATAGCAAGGTTACATGCAAAAGTCAGGTCCAGAAAGTCTTTATGCCGCATTTTCTACACCT